>JBJKOR010000317.1:0-3993 GCA_046707185.1 Anaerolineales bacterium
TGAAGATAAGGAGTTCCTGGTCCTGGTGGGACCCTCAGGCTGCGGTAAAACGACCGCCCTGCGATGTCTGGCCGGATTGGAAGAGATCACCAGCGGTGAGATTCGCATTGGCGACCGCGTGGTCAACGAAGTCGCGCCGAAAGATCGCGATATCGCGATGGTGTTCCAATCGTATGCATTGTATCCGCATCTATCGGTCTTTGACAACATGGCGTTTGGCTTGAAGCTTCGTAAAGTTCCGAAAAACGAGATCAAGCGCCGCGTCGAGAAAGCCGCGGATACGCTGGGCATCCAGGATTTGTTGAATCGAAAGCCGCGTCAGCTTTCAGGTGGTCAGCGCCAACGCGTCGCTGTTGGACGGGCAATCGTGCGCGAGCCGAAAGTCTTCCTCTTCGATGAGCCGCTTTCGAACCTCGATGCCAAACTGCGCGTGCAGATGCGCGCCGAGATCAGCAAACTACATCAGCAATTGGCGACCACGTTCATTTACGTCACTCACGATCAGGTCGAAGCCATGACGATGGCCTCGCGCATTGCTGTCATCAACCGGGGTGTGCTTCAGCAAATTGATACACCGCAAAACCTCTATGAGTTACCGAACAATGTATTTGTGGCTGGCTTTATGGGTTCACCGGCCATGAACTTCTTCCCTGCCAGGCTGCACAAGGACAATGGGAAATTAATCGTCGATACAGGTGATTTTGCCTTGACGATTCCAGCTGACCACGCCAAGCCTTACGAGGCATACGCCGATAAAAACGTTATCTTCGGAATTCGCCCGGAGAACATCCATGATGCGGAGTTCATCCCGTCGAACATCCATTCGGAAAAGGTGACGGCTACCGTGGATGTGACCGAGTTGATGGGCAACGAAATCTACCTGTATTTGATGACCGGAAAAAATACCTTTGTTGGACGTGTCGATCCGCGCTCGAAGATGCGCATGGGGGATAAGGCCCAGGTCGCATTCAATATGGATAATTTCCATATCTTCGATGCCGAGACAGAGAAGGCTATTCGATAAGTAGTTTCTAACTCGACAAAGACGCGAAGATTTTCTTCGCGTCTTTGTATGTCTACTAATATCTCATTTATGAACATTCCAGCCTGGGTCGCAGATGCGATCTTCTATCAAATCTTCCCGGATCGATTTGCAAAATCCGAACGCGTTCCAAAGCAAGGCTTGAATCTCGAAGCATGGGATACACCGCCCACCGTTTACGGTTTCAAAGGCGGCGACCTGCTCGGTGTCGCGGAGCATCTTGATTACATCAAGGACCTCGGCGCCAACGCCATTTATTTCACGCCGGTCTTTGCATCCGCCTCCAACCATCGTTATCACACGTACGATTACTACAACGTCGATCCACTGCTCGGCGGGAATGACGCGCTGCGTGAACTGCTCGACAGGGCACACAAGAAAAATATCCGCGTGGTTCTGGATGGCGTCTTCAACCATGCCAGCCGCGGTTTCTGGCAATTTCATCACACGCTCGAAAACGGCGCGGGGTCTCCTTACGTGAATTGGTTCCATTTCGATCCGGACCGATTGAACGGTAAAAGGCATTGGGGCGCGTATCCCTCGCCAGCAGAAGAACAAGCCATTCAACGCGAAGGCAGTTACAAAGCCATCGGCTATCAAGGCTGGTGGAATATGCCCGCGCTGCCGAAATTCAACACGCAAACGCCTGCCGTGCGCGAATTTATTTTTGACGTGGCCGAACACTGGATCAAGTTTGGCATCGATGGCTGGCGGCTCGATGTCCCCGGCGAGATCGACGATGATTCGTTTTGGCAGGAATTCCGACACCGCGTCAAGGCTATTAATCCTGAAGCCTATATCGTTGGAGAAATCTGGTACGATGCACGCCGCTGGCTTCAAGGCGATCAATTCGATGCCAGCATGAATTATCTCGTCACCGCCGCCTGCCTCAGTTTCTTCACCGGCAAGCACCTCGACTTGACCGAAACAATGAAGACCGGTGGTTATCACGGGCAAGTCAGGCGCATGGACGCTCATGAATTTGCGAATCAGATTGATGCGATTCTGGGAATGTATCAGCCGGATGTGACGCGCGCCCAGCTCAACTTGCTGGATAGCCACGATACGCCTCGCTTCCTGACCTGTGCCGGGCGCGACCTCAACAGCCTTAAACTCGCCCTGACCTTTATTTTCACCTACTCCGGCGCTCCGTGCATTTTCTACGGCGACGAGATCGGTCTCTACGGACGCCACGATCCCGAATGCCGACAGCCGTTCCCGTGGGATGAATCGAAATGGGATCATGCCTTGCATGGTTTTGTAAAAGGTTTAATCGCGCTGCGTAAAGCGCATCCCGCCCTGCGCGGCGAGGGAAGTTATAAAAGACTTTATACCGTTGATAATGTTTACGCGTTCAAACGTGAATCGGAAAGTGAAACAATACTTGTTGCGTTGAACGCATCGGAAGTGGCGCGCAAAGTCAATGTTGCAGCGGACGAATTGGGCCGCGGGAAGAGGCGGATTCTTTTCGGACAGGCCGAAATCGAATCCGATAAAAAATCGATTCGCGTAAATATCCCGCCTCGCAGCGGCGTTGTTCTGAAGTAAAGACGATGGACCGTAGATGGTGGACAGTCCGTCTGTCGCCTACGGTCTGTTATTCCAAACGGCATTAACCAACTCCGGTAAAATCTCGCCGGATTTTCCCTGGAAGAAAAAATCCGCTTTGGGCGTGAGCGGAGTCCGTTCGGTATTGATTTCCACTACTATCGCACCACGATTGTGCGCGGCGTATGCCAGGGCCGCCGCGGGCTGAACCACTCCCGATGTGCCAATCGAGAAGAATATCTGGCATTCCCGCGCCGCCTCGACCGCGGCTTCCAATTCGGCGCGCGGCAAAGGCTCGCCGAACCAAACCACATGCGGACGGAGCAATCCGCCGCAGGAGGAACAACGCGGCACATCCACTCCGTCATCATCCCAATCTTCGACAATCTCTCCGCATTCCGAACATCGCACGCGTTGAATGTTGCCATGAAGTTCGAGTATTTTTTCATGTAAGGTTTTATCTGCAAGCTGATGCAAGCCGTCCACGTTTTGTGTGATAAGCGTGAAATTGGGTATACGCCGCGCCATTTCGGCCAACGCATAATGTCCGGGATTGGGGCGCACAGCTTTGACCGCTTCACGCCGCCACGCGTACCAATCCCAAATCAATTTCGGGTCGCGGGCAAAGGCTTCGGGCGAGGCCAACTCTTCGGGTTTGTACTGCGCCCAAATCCCGGTCTGCGCGTCGCGAAAGGTGCGGAGTCCGCTTTCTTGGGAGACTCCGGCTCCGGTCAAGGCAACGACGCGTTCGGCTTGTCTCAATAGGCGGATGAGCGATTCGGAAAAATCCATTCCTAATGACAGGACAGGAGAGTAATGGTGTTCGAATATACTTGTGTCCAGCCGACACGCTGCCTGGTGCTATCGAGGGCCACCAATTGATATTTCAGCCAGGCGCCAGAAAAATCCTGGTAGTCCGAAACATTCTTGGCAGTAAGCGTGTAAGTAAACAATCCCGTGTTATCACCGTTCATGCTTGCCCCGCCTCCCAATTTAGTCGACTCGCCGGTGCTGGGATTTTTTAAGCCAACGAATAGCAGGACGGCAACTTCCTTAATGGGATCAACCACGCGTGCGGTAAATGTAATCGTCGAAGGTTCGCAGCCTCCGAAGCGTAGGATGTTGCCCGAAGTCTGTACCAACGAGAATCCGACAAACTGTGGAGTGAAAAGTGAATTGTTATTATTCGAACTGGTGAACGCGTTGGTGGGCGTTGACTCGCGAGTCGGCGTTGCTGTAAAGTCAGCTTCTCCAATTAAAGTGGGAGTTTCGGTAAAGGTCGGAGTGGGGAGTGTGGCCGTGATGGTCGGCGTATCGCTGGGCGTGACGTAAATCGTACTGGTCGCGGAAGGTGCAGGCGTGGGCGTAAATAATGGAGAGAGGATGTTCGAAACATCCGACAT
>JBJKOR010000318.1:0-1063 GCA_046707185.1 Anaerolineales bacterium
GCATGCGCCGCGGCGCTGGCCACCATCGATTTGATTCAGGAAGAATATCTCGCCAACGCGTCCGAGGTCGGTCAATACACCATTGATGCGCTCGAGGAAATCCAGGCGCGGCATCCGAGCATCGGCGATGTGCGCGGCAAAGGATTGATGATCGGCGTGGAATTTGTCAAAGACCGTGAAACCAAAGAGCCAGCCAAGGAACTGGTCGACCGACTCGTTGACCTGTCATTCGAGCGCGGCCTGCTGACCCTCGGCTGCGGCAAAAGCGTGGTTCGTATCGCTCCGGCCTTGAGCATCACCAAAGCCGAAGTGGACGAGGGACTGACAATCTTCGAAGAAGCAATCACGCTGGCGGAGAAGGAACTGAACTTCAAATAGTCACACGACGCGGCCTGGCAGGAACGAGCCGCGTCTCTGCCTTTTACTCAACTGCCTTCCATGAAAAAAGACTCTCTGGCCCAAAAGTTCCTTGATTTATTCCGTACCAACGGCAAAATCGATCCAATTATTCTCACGTTGTGTCTGCTCATCAACGTGATTGTGTTGGCTAATGCCGTATTGCATTATCCAAAAATCGGTTATGACGTAGTCCAAAACTTGAACTATATCCAGGTGCTGCCCGACCGGTTGCCGACTCCCAAGGACACGTACGAGTTTTTTTCGCCGCCGCTCCCGTACTTCCTGCCGTCGCGTTTCGATATCCTCTGCGAACAACACGCTCCGGACACGCTGGGCGTTTATAACGGGTTGAATTACAGCAATACGTGTCGTTTGTATGACGGCAAGTTCGCACAGGGACTCAATGTTTTGCTGTCCATCGGGACCACGCTCCTCTTGTTGATGATTGCAGAACAAATCAAACCGCGCAACCGCTACTTTAAAATCTCCGCCTTGATGATGCTGGCGCTGCTGACCGTGTATTACAAAACCTTCGCACAGGTGCGTGCAGAGCCTTATGTCGTTTTCTTCATCGCTTTATCCATTTATCTTATCAACAAGCTTCTAAGCACCACATCTTTCAACTTCAAGCTGGTCATTGCCATCGGCCTTTCATTGGGATGCC
>JBJKOR010000319.1:0-7843 GCA_046707185.1 Anaerolineales bacterium
CCAAAAGAAAAGCCGATGTTCACGGGCAGATAAGCAAACGACATCACGCGTCCGCGAATGCTGATGGGCGCGGAAGACGACAGGACGTTGAACGAGATCGAAAAGACCGCGGCAGCGACTCCGCTGACGATGCAAACAACGATCGCAAACGGAATCAAGCTCCGGGTCCAGAACGGAACGAGCCATAGAAGCGTTTCGAGCGCGGCGCCGATCATCAGGATCCGCCAATAGCCGAATCGATCCGCCAAGGACCCAAAGATCGGGGAAAGGATCATCGCCAAAACTCCGCCCGCGCCGAGGATGTACCCGATCATCGATGCGGGATTGGCGCCTTTGTACAAGGCTGTGATCACAACCGGCAAATAGGAATACACCAGCATCCATCCGGCATAAAGCAAAAAGAAGGCGACGAACAACATGCGCAAACGTCCGGCTTGAAACGAGACGCGAACGGAATCGCCCGCCATGCGCCAAATCGAATCCCGAATCTGTCCTCGATACGAATCGAAATATCCGAATGTGAGCGAGAGCACCACGACGATCATCAGGATCACATCGATCCATATCAGCGTGCGAAATCCCCATTGGTCGACGATCGGGCCGCCGACCAATGGGCCGACGAAGGCGCCGACCGGACCGGCGCTGCTCATCACGGCAAACGCAAAACCCTGACGATGGAACGGCGTACGCTCCGAAAGCGTGGTCAACATCAGGCCGCTGTTACCGAGCGACAAGCTCATCAGTGAACGTCCGATCACGAAAATCCACACGTTGCCCGCCAAAACGGAGACGATGCCAGCCAAAAGATAGACAACGAACGAACGTACGACGATGGGCTGGCGCGAATAGCGATCGGCGAGCGCGCCCCAAAACGGGAGAAACGGAATCCCTGCCGCGCCCACGATGGCCGCGATCATTCCCCCCATCTGCGGAATCTGCGATTGCGCCATGCCGAGATCGCCCAGGAAGATCGGCGTGAAGGCGGTCATCTGTCCCCAGAAAATTGTCTCGATAAAACTGGCGATGGTATAAAGTACGAGCAGCCAAACCCACGATGAACGCAAGGATGAGTTCAAGGAATTCTCCTCAAAAAATTAAATGTGTCGACGGAAATTTTGAAAAGCTGCAAACCCCTTTTATTGCGTTGCTATTCTCTCTGCTTGTTTCCTAAGTAAGTCGATGCTTTCGTGCTCGCCCGACTCTTTATTGACATATTCCCAGTTGGTCCAACCATTACATCGCACGCCCAACAAAGCACTACCTACATTATGAATCGAACCTCGATACTCGCCCGATAATATATGTCCATCTGCCAGTACAGTAGCCACATTTCCTTTTTTCGTCAGGTAAAGCTTATCGCCAGGCTCCAACAAACCCAACGTCAAAAGATCGCCGAAAGGAATCTTAAAGCCTTTATTGCGTGGGGTGGTCGAAAGCACAACGTCATCGAGCAGCAAATCGGCAACATTATCAATTCTCTTCTTCGCGGCGCGGATGTAGTCCTTATTTTGTTCGATGCCAATCCAATTCCGCTTCAATTGTTTCGCGACCGCGCCAGTTGTGCCTGTACCAAAAAACGGATCCAAAACAACATCCCCCGGATTGGTGCTGGCCTGTAGAACCAAATAAAGCAATGCTTCGGGTTTCTGGGTCGAATGAGTTTTTTGACCCTTTATTTTGATGCGCTCGCCTCCTGAACAAATCGGCAAATTCCAATCACTGCGCATCTGGAGATCATCATTCAACGCCTTCATCGTATGATGATTGAATGTATAACTCTTGCCCTTTATTTTTTGTGCCCAGATCAAGGTTTCGTGCGCGTTCGTGAAGCGCGTGCCGCGGAAATTTGGCATCGGATTGGTTTTGATCCAGACTACATCGTTGAGAATCCAATAACCCAGGTCCTGCAATATCGTTCCAAGCCTATAGATATTATGGTAAGCGCCGATCACCCAAATGGTTCCATCATCTTTCAACACGCGTCGGCAAGCAGACAGCCAGTTGCGCGTGAAGATATCATAATCGCCGAAGCTGCCGAATTTATCCCATGCATCATCCACAGCATCCACTTTCGTCATATTGGGACGGTATAATTCCTGTGAAAGTTGGAGATTGTATGGAGGGTCAGCAAATATCACATCCACTGATTTCTTGGGCAAGCTATTCAACTCTTCAACACAATCCCCTCGAATAATTTGATTCAGGGGCAAATCAACTTTTGCCATGCGTTTTACCTTTTATAAATGGATGACATGAAACCCTAAGGGTCTTAGAGACCCTTAGGGTTTGTATTTATATTATATCGGCGGATTATCCAATCGCACGCCGTGGCCGCGCACCGTATCGATGTATTGATGCTTGGAATCCAACTCCGCAATCCGGTCACGCAGGCGGCGAATCAACGCATCCAGCGCTTGATCGGAGACGCCCGCAGCCTGCTCCTCGCCCCACACAGTCTCGACCAGTTCAGGACGCGGAATCACCTGTCCCTGGTTTTCGTAGAGCAGCCACAAAAGTTTGAACTGTTGCGCCGAAAGCGGCGGCACAAGCTGTTTCTGGTTGACCCACACGCAGCGGGATTTCAGTTCCATCATCAAGCGGCCATTATGAATCACTCCCTCCGTCAGCGGCACGGTGGCATCGGATGTAAAGAATAAAAATTCCTGCACAAAACTGACCTGTAACCTATCCCCGTCTTTTAGCATCATCGGCGAAGTCAACGCAACGCCATTAAGGTGCGTGCCATTCTTGCTTCCCAAATCTTCCACCATGATGCCTTCATCCGTTGGTGTGAGACGCGCGTGGAAGCGGGAGACCTGTCTATCGGCAATGACTACATCACAGGTCGATTCCCTTCCAAGTACGACCGTGCGATTCAACGGCCAGCGCTGACCTTTGAGCGGCCCCTCATCCGCCACCAACATGGGGAATTCTTCTGTGCTAAGATTCATAAAATACCCTGAATGATTTTATGTGTGCAAGCAAAAGCTGTCAGCTCAAAATGCAAAAACTTCGCGAAGCACACCCTGCGTGCTAGATTTTGCTCGAAAGTCGGAAGACTTTCAAACCCGTACCTGATATGGTTTGCGCGCACACAATTCTATGGAAAAAAGCTGTTTTGGAACAAAGACGTTTATAATATAGCATAAATTTGGTTTCTGTGCTAAATCCACGCCGAATGATATGGCATAGAAACTTAAGGAGATGTGTGCCCCTTTCGCTAAACGAAGGCGAGGTATTGCACGACCGCTACAAAGTCCGCGAACGGATCGGACAAGGCGGCGCTGGTTCCATCTATCTGGCCGATGATCTGCGGCTGGAAGGACGCCAGTGTGCGCTCAAAGAAGTGGAATACGACCGCGCCCTCTCAGAGACTCTTTTGGAGGAAGCCCGCCAGCAATTCCTGCGCGAGGCGACTATTCTGGCGCGCCTCGACCATCCCAACCTGCCAAAGGTCTCGGATTTCTTTTCCAATGAAACACGCGACTATCTGGTGATGGATTATGTGCCCGGCAAGGATTTGCGAACCATGATGCTGGATGCGCGCCGGGAACAAAAATTTCTCCCGGAACGCCAGGTGCTTGGTTGGGCACGCCAGCTCGTCGATGCGCTCGAGTATCTTCATGCGCAAGAACCGGCTATCGTGCATCGCGATATCAAGCCCAGCAATCTCAAGATCACGCCATCGGGCCTGCTCAAACTGGTGGACTTCGGCCTCGTCAAAATTCTGGCCCCTGAAGAAGTGACGATCACGATCATTCAGGGACAGGGAACGGCGCTGTACACCCCCATCGAGCAATACGCCACGGACGAGTCACATACCGATGCCCGCGCCGACATCTATGCACTCGGTGCGACGCTGTATCACCTGCTCACCAACGAGCCGCCGGTGGATGCGCGCAAACGCTTCCTTCAACCCTCGAGCTTGAAACCGCCTCGAGAGCTGAATCCATCGGTCAGTGAGCGCACCGAAAAAGCCATCCTATGGGCCATGGCCCTGCACCCGGACGACCGCCCAAAATCCATGGCCGTTCTCGACGCGTTTTTATTCGGATCGGGCAGCGCACCGTCCTCGATTCCCTCGACCTCTGCCTTCGACATTCCTACCATGAGCATCTTTGGCAATCCCGCCAATTCAATTCTATTATGGGTCACAGCCGGACTGCTGTTCCTGAGTTTGGTCGCCACCCTCACGCATTAGATTTTCATCGAAATCCGTAACGGATTTTGCTTAGGGTCGGATTCGGGACCACAGCCAGCCGATTACCCAGCCAGCCAATAATCCAAACAACACAAGCACCATTACGCCGCTCATACCGTTCGCAATACTAAAGTCCTGGCTTCCGGGCAGGCCGAGCGCAAAGTAGTTATAGACCAGCAAACCGCAGGCCAACGAACACAGTCCCCAGCGAACCCCCCACTGCCGCGACACCAATTTATTGCCGGTGAAATACGCCAGCAATGCACCGATCAACAACATCATCAGGACCAAAATCCAGGCATTGATCAACGGTAAACCTTGATGCGTGATAAACGGACTTTGTGTCGGCTGAAACGTCGCTGTGGGCGCGACCACCGTTTCAGTCGAGCGAGACGGGATGATGACCGTCACAGCCGCTGGCTGCGCCGCGCTGACATCCAACTGCAGAACTTCAGAAATAAGCGCAGGGTCGCTGGTAGCTTGAATTTGCAATAAGCCGGGTTTATCCAGGCCAAACGATACGCGTGCAATACCGGAGGTGGTCATCGCGTTCGCTTGTTGAAGGATGTTCCCGCCCTCTCCCGTCAACGTCATGGAAAATTGCACCGCGGTCCCATCAGGAACCGGATTGCCATTTTGATCGGTGATAACGCCGGTTCGAATCGCAATAATATCTCCGATCTTGAATAGCGGCACAGCCGTCGGGATCGAGGTGGCAACGGGGGTGGACAACTGCGTGGAAACGGGAGGCGCTGGCAGGTCGAGCATGAGCGGGATGATCTGCTTCGGATCAGGTTCGGTGACAGAGGCTAAATCATAGCCGATGTCGGAAATGGAAACCGGCGAGGCGCCAACCGGAGTCAATTCCTGAAAAAGCAAGCGGGCCGCAACCTGAACAAAAGGCGGCTCCTTGCTATATAACGCATAATAGGCAGTGAGATGGGAAATATCGGTGGCATCAAAATAATAGGGAGCACCGAACGAGAAAAGGATGACGTGCTTGTTGCTCAGGAGGTCCTGCCGTTCGGAAAGAAAATGGCTGATGACTTGAGGCTGGCCGTTATTGGCATCCACCAACGAGATGACGACCCAGGCTGCACGGCTTAAATCAGGTTGAAGGTTGGGAGGCGGATTGTTGTTCGCCAACAGCGCCGCAACGTCGTTCAGGGAATACGAGGTGAGTCGCAGGAAGGAACTTTGCGCATCGCCCTGGGGGCCAAACAACTGGCCTACCGCATTCTGAAGCGCGCTGACATCCATGTTGGGTTGAGCCGGACAGGTACTGCATTGTTTGACTTGACTGCTATCGGTGATAAAGACCATTCGATCCCGACTTTGAGGCGGCGATGGAATCAAAGTAGTCAAGTCTTGCGGCCTCGGGCTGATCAGTGTGGCCGCCCGGCGCGCGACATCCAGTGTTACAGACTGTGACTGAGCAACGCTGTTCAAGCTGGTCTTGGGAATCAAAACATGATTTACATCAAAGCCATTATATAAACGATACTTTTGGCTCAGAATGCGCAACACGGAAGAATCGACCCGTTGGGCAAACGTGGGGTCTTCACGATACTTCTGCGTGAAAAAGCTGAGAATTTCCAAAACCGTGGAATAGGAATCCGGTTGGTCGCTGGAAACGATGTTGCCCAAATTCAGCAGATCGTTGCCGGCGACGAACGCGTCGCGTGCCACCGTTGGCGCTGGAAAGTTCGCGCCCGTTGTATAAAACTGTCGAACAGCATTCGTACCGAGATCATCACTGACCAGCAGCCCGCCTTGATTGTGCCATGAACTGAATTGCGGAAAACTGAGTATGGTTGCCAGCGCTTGTGGGTCAAAACTCACGGGCCGCGTCATGGCACGGATATTTCCCTGAAGCCCTGTATAACGAATATGAGCGACCAGCAATCCATCCGCAGTTGCACCCGCTGAAAGTGCGCTGCCCGTTACGGCGAAAAAGGGGCTGAGATCGACCTGCTTTAACTGGTCGAGGGGTTTGTTGACTGTGGCAACTTCCTGGTCATTAGGCCGATCCGAACTTCCTTCACCGGGAAAATGTTGGGCAATCACCAACATTCTGTTTTGACTGCCGCTATGCAAGCCGCTGATATAGGCACTTCCCATCTGGCCGACCCAATATGGATCTCCACCAAAGACGCTCGAACCCAGGTCACCGCTCGCATAAGGATTGGGCGAATCCACAACATCGAGCGAGGGGCCAAAATACATGTTCACGCCCAGCGCGGAAAGTTCCTGCCCCATCACGGTACCCACTTGATTGGCAAGATCAGGCTGCCACGTTGCACCGATTGCCATCTCCGAGGGAAGCGGCGTTAAACCGCTCAAGATCTGATCTCCAGGCGAACCATCGCCAGCTTGCGAAAGGGCGATAAAAAGCGGCACATACGCATGTTGGCTTACTTGCGTGGCTGGCGGAGTACTCGAACCTTGAACCGTGTTCTGCTCTATTTGCTGCAAGTTTTGGATCAATTGGTAGGCGGAGGCCGCCGTGTCGGGGGCCGCGGCAAAATTATCATTGGCGGCGGATAGAACCACACCGCCAACATAATGGTTTGCAATCAAATCGTAGATTTTGGACTGCTGAGTTGTATCGGTGCCTGTGAACGTGACCAAGAAAAGCTGACCGACGCGCTCTTCGGGCGTCATCGTGTCGAAGAGTTGGCGGACACCAATAGGCGGCGTCGGCGTCTGTGCGTGGACCGCCAGCGGCGTGCCCACCGAGGCCAGCACCAACGCCGAGAGCATAACCGCCAAAAGGACACGCTTCAAGGCCATCACGAAGAAACCGTCGCTTAGATTTCTACAAAATAAGCCTGTGCGGCGCGATCGATCATTTCGCGCGTCATCGTGGGCGGCACAGCCAGATAGTGTGCAATGTCCAAAAGCTGATCGCATAAATCACGCGGATGGGAGGCGCGTAGTTTGCGGTTGTGCTTCACATACCACTCCTGCAAAAGATAAGCCAGCCCCGGATCGTTATATTCGATCTTCTTATCTGCCGCTACGCGGCGGAAGATCTCGCGATACTCTTCATAGGATGGATCGCCGATCTCGACTTTATGGCGCAAGCGGCGTAGAAAAGCCTCGTCCACCAAATCCTTCGGCGGCAGGTTGGTCGCAAAGATGACCAGCACATCGAACGGCACCTCTATCTTTCGTCCGGTGTGGAGGCGCAAATAATCCACGCGGTTCTCGAGCGGAACGATCCAGCGGTTCAACAAATCGCGCGGGCGCACCTGCTGCCTCCCAAAGTCATCGATCAATAAAATGCCGCCATTGGCCTTGACTTGGAATGGCGCCTCATAATACTTGTGCGTATCGTCGAAGACGAGATCGAGTCCTTCGAGAGTCAATTCGCCGCCCACCACGATAAACGGCCTTCGGATTTTTACCCAGCGCGGGTCGTGTCGAGTGGTGCGGACATTGACAGAGGCCGTAGCGTGCTGATCGCCCGATTCAGATGCCAGCCTGTGACTGGTCGCATCATATAGTTTGATGACCTGTCCCTCGAGATACAAGGCAAAGGGGATATACATAGTCTGGCTCAAAACCAAGTTGCCGAATGCGCGCGCCACGCTGGTCTTTCCATTGCCGGGAGGGCCGTACATGAAAATGGACGTGCCC
>JBJKOR010000320.1:0-15793 GCA_046707185.1 Anaerolineales bacterium
CACAGGGCTTGAAAGTATTACCGAACGATACAACCAATTACGTTATTCTCATTGAACCGCCGGATGCGGACCCGCATGTCCGGTGGTGTGAGAGGGAGCGGTTAGCCGCCGCTCCCTACTCGATTAAGTCTTCTTCACGATAAGAGTGGGAATATAAATTTACATTTGCCGTGAAGGATCAGAATGAATCCACCGCTTCTTTTAGGTTGTCGAAAATCTGGAAGAACTGAGTGAAGCCGGCTTTGTCCAACGTTTCGTTTACCATTGCTTGCGGCTGGAGTATTTTGATATGAGTCCGCATCCCGCTCTCGCGCGAACGGTCCATGGATTTAAGGGTGGCCCAGCCCGATTGTGGATCGACCGGTTTTTCGCCGCGCAGGAATACCGCAATGCTGTGCAGCGCCACCAGTCCGGCGCTGCTCATGAACGGCACATCGCTTAGATCGATGAGAAAATCCGTTGCCCCGCTGTCAAAAAGCTCGCGGGCTTTGCTGATGAGTTCTGCATAATTGGATGCATCCACATCACCGTGCGGCTGAAGAATGGTAACCAGTACTCGCCCTTGTTGTTTCGAGACAGTGATTTCCATGGTTTCTCCTTTAGCTTGCTTTCATTATAATGCTTCCGTTTTATTTTTCCAATTTGGTTTCCAGACGCTGGCGGCGATGAGCCAGTTCATCCTTCCAATGCTTTTGGATATAAAGCGGCAGGTCTGATTTTTGGATTTGCTTCTGGGCGGACTTCGTCCATTTCAACGCCATCTGTGGATCGCGTTTCTTGTGCTCATAATACTTGGCTAACTCGACGAAGGCGTAGATGTGACCTTTCGCCGCGGCTTCCTCCCAGAGACGAATCGCCTGCTCGAAATCGCCCCGCCTCTTTTGCAGGACCGAAAGGCGGCGTACTGCTTCGTTGAAATTCTCCTCGCTGATGCCCTTCTCGAGTCCGCGCTCGAAGAGACGCGCGGCAATATCCCATTGGCCGAGGTCCTCATAGAGTTTTGCCAGCGCGATCACATCCAGCCCATGCTCGATATCTTCCCGAAACGGATCTTCCAGCATCTGCGCAGTATGGTTCAACAAAGCCGCCATGGCGACCACGTCCATGGCGTTGTGGTAGAACACGCCTTTCAGCGGACGCGCGTCGCCATCACGCAGATAATCGAAATAGAGATAGGGAATCTCATAGCCGGGCACTTCTTCGATGGTGCGCGGCGCAAACAGAATATTTTCTTCGAGATATTTCAAGGCGCGCGATTCCAGTCGGTCGCGCCACAACCTTCTTGCCAGTGGAAGCAAATCGAGATGGGAAAAATCTTTGAATGGGATGGGAAGGTTGTGCAGTGTATAACGCGTTGCAAGCAATGGCGCGTCGAAGGCCTTGCCGTTGAACGTTACCAACGCTTTGGCTGGTGCAAAGAATTCTGCCAATCCTTCCAGCAGCGCCGACTCTTCTGCTGGATCACGCATAAAGAATTGCTGCAATACAAATTCGTTGTTGACAAAATGCCCGACGCCGACCAGAAAGGCATAAGTCCCGGTTCCGCCAGCGAGGCCGGAAGTTTCGGTATCGAGAAAGGCAAAAGCCTCGATGGGCAAGTTTTGCAAACGTGAATCTGCTGCCCAGGCCGACATGATGTTTAGAGATGCTTGCAGCTGAATTGGCATAAGGCCATGATGGTAGTCCATCGCAAAACGTTCTTCATGCACAAAGGTTTCCCCAAAGGATGTGGAAATCAAATCTCCCGTCACTACTGCTGAGATTTCATGACGGTCAATCGGCTGCGGTGCAGGAAGTTGAGCCGTTCCGACTTTCACACCCAAGGATTTCAAACGCTCCGAAAGCGAAGGTTTATCGGTGGACTTCATCGCGTCCAATTATACTGGCATGCACAGGCCGCGCATCCGTAAGGCCAGCGCGGTATAATCCCTTTGCTTCATTGGTTTCCGCCTCCTATTTATCGCTTACTGCCTACTGCCCACTGCTTACTGAATTTCATGCTCCCCGACCTGCAACTTAACGATCTCCTGCGTTTGCGCAAGCCGCATCCTTGTGGCTCCTATGAATGGATGGTAGTCCGCCTCGGCGCGGATATCGGCCTCGAATGCAAGGGCTGTGGACACCGCGTCCTGCTCACACGGCGCGAACTCTCAAAACGGATGAAAGCCAACCTGACAAGAAAAAATGACCAACCAAACCAGTCGTAACAAACCCCATATTGTGTTTTATTTTTCCGACACCGGCGGCGGGCATCGCTCCGCGGCGGAAGCCATCATCGAAACCTTGCAAATCGAATATGGCAATTCGTTCACCGCTGAGATGGTGGACTTTTTCAAGCAATATGCTCCGCAGCCTTTTCGCAAGATGCCCGATCTCTATCCGGAGATGGTCAAAGCGCCGCGCTTGTGGGGGGCTTCCTTCCACGCCACAGATGGACGCGCCCAAGCCCGCCTGCTGACCACCTCCTTCTGGCCTGTGGCGCGCAGCGCGGTGCGCCGCCTGGTCCGCGATCATCCTGCAGATTTGATTGTCAATGTGCATCCCATCGTCACCTCATTCGCGCTGAAAGCTCTTGGGCGCAATCGTCCGCCTTTTTTCAACGTTGTTACGGATATGGTGTCGACTCATGCGTTGTGGTTCGATACACGCACCGACCGGATCTTCGTGCCGACCGAGGCGGCGCGTCAGCGCGCCCTGTTCTATAGGATGCCCGCGGAGAAACTCGAAGTGGTTGGTTTGCCAGTCGCGGCCCGCTACTGTGTCCCGGTTGGGAATAAAGACGAGCTTCGAAAAAAGCTTGGCTGGCCTTTGGATAAACCGATTGCTTTGATGGTCGGCGGCGGCGATGGAATGGGTCCCTTGGGAGAGACGGCGCGCGCCATCGACGAATCCGGCCTGGACTTGGGCTTGGTCATCGTTTGTGGGCGGAATGAAAAACTGAAGGCGCATCTTGAATCGGAAGCCTGGGAGAATCCCACCTTCATCCACGGCTTCACGCATGACTTGCCGGACTTCATGCGCGCCGCGGATGTGATCATCACCAAGGCCGGGCCAGGTACCATCGCCGAAGCACTCAATGCGCATTTGCCAATCATCATGTATGCCAAATTGCCGGGTCAGGAGGATGGCAACGTGACCTTTGTCGAATCAGAGGAAGCGGGAGTCTGGGCGCCGAGTTCCCAATTGGTCGTCCGCGCCCTGACGCGTTGGATATGTCGTCCTCAGGAACGCGCGGCGGTCATCGAAAATGCGCGTCGTATTGCACGCCCGGAGGCGGCTCGGCGCATTGCCCAGGTGGTGGGTCAGACACTTGGGCTTCGTAAGAAACGCAAACGGAACCCTTCGAAATGAATCAATGAGGCTGGCAATCTCTGCCAGCCTCATTTCTTATTTACAACGTTTCGAAGGATTGTATCTATTCACTTGAATCGAGTCGGGGCTGCAATTTGCCACTGCGCGGCAGGCGCACTGTAAAGACGGTTCCCACGCCGACTTTGCTTTTCACTTCGATGCGCCCGCCATGTCCCTGCACGATCTGCTTGCAAATGGAAAGCCCGAGACCGGTTCCGGCGGCTTTGGTTTCATTTTCGGGCACGCGGTAAAACTTCTCGAACAGATGCGGCAGGGCATCTGCCGGAATCCCCATGCCGATGTCTTGAACTGCGATAAAAATTTCGTCTGTATTGCATGCACAGCGCAGGATGACCGATCCGTTCGGACGATTATATTTGATTGCGTTGCTGAGCAGATTCAAGATCACCTGCTTGATCTTGTCACGGTCGGCCTCGAACGGGGGCATCTGATCCGGAGCTTCAATCTGCAGCCGAACCTTTTCCTCTTCCGCCTTGGAGTGGACCACATCCTTGCATTCATACAACAAATCGACCATATTGAAGCTGGTCTTATGGAATTGCACGCGCCCGGATTCGAGGCGGGCCAAATCGAGGAATGAAGATGTCAACGCGTTCAGCCGCAAGGTTTCGCTATGGATATTGTGTGCGATCTGCTCCTGCTGTTCGTGCGGCATATCGGGGCGGAGCAGGAGGTACGTGGCGGTACTGAGCGAGGCCAGCGGCGTGCGCAATTCATGCACGAATTCGGAGATCAGGTCCGATTGCTGGAACAGACGCGCGTTCTCGATGGCTACCGCAGCTTGTGCTCCCAGCACGGACAGCATGCTTTCGTCGCCGTCGGTGAATTTTCCATTCAACTTGTTCAGCGCTTCGAGAACGCCGACGATCTTGTTTTTGGCGATGAGGGGGACGCCCAGCAAAGACTGTGTGGGCGTTCCTGTTATGCGATCCACATCAGAGAAAAGGCGCGGGTCCTTTTGGGCATTGGCGATCCGCAGCGGTTTGCGGTTTGTGACGATCCAACCCGCGATGCTGCTCTTCAATGGAATCACCAGGCCGCGCATGGTCGGCTCGTCGAGATTGGTGGCAACCTGAAAATAGAGTTGTTGCGTTACGTCATCGTATAACAGAATCGAAGCTGCCTCCGAACCGCTGATTTCGGCGGCGGCCTGAACGATTCTTTCGAGTAAAACATCCAGGTCGAGAGTGGATGCCAAATCACGGGCAATCTCGATCAGGCGACGGTAACCTCCAAGACGTTCGGTTTTGATTTCAGCCATGTAAAACCTGCTTTGCGATTGCGGGAATGATATCCAAAACATCTGCCTGAATGGCCGCGTCGGCGCGAACATTCAGATAAGTGGGGGAGTTGTTGATGATGACCAAATGCGCCCCGCGGTCGAGAGCCTGCATGGGCAGACCGGCCACCGGCAATACCTCCAGCGATGAACCAGCCACCAACATCAGATCACAAGCGCGGCTCTCGCGTTGAGCTTCGAACCAGGCGCGCTGGGGGAGTTGCTCGCCGAAGAGCACCACATCAGGTTTGAGCAGCGCCCCGCAATGGGGACAAAGGGGCAGCGTTCCCCGTTCGATGAATGGCTGCAAATAAAGCGATGAGTCCGTCTGTTGGAAGCATTGAGTACACGAGAGAGTCTGTAGCGTGCCATGCAGTTCGACCACGCGAGTCGTTCCTGCTTTTTGGTGAAGCATATCGATATTCTGCGTAAGAACGCAATGGATGTATCCGGCCTTTTCCAATTCGGCCAATGCAAGGTGTGCAGCATTGGGGATGGCATCGAAGATTTGACTTACCAGGGGCCGGAACCATTGATAGAACTTTTCGGGATGCGTGCGGAACGTATTCAATGAGGCAACTTCCAACGGTTCTTCGCGGGACCACAAACCGGTTCCCTCCGAACGAAAATCGGGGATGCCGGAGGGGGTGGAAATCCCTGCTCCGGTCAACACGATGGCTCGTTTTGCCTTGCGGAATAATTCGGCAGCAAATTCGATTTCGGTCTGTACCAGAGCCGGGGATGCTTTCATCTCGCTTTCTCGCGCTCGAGGATGTGATCGGCAACTTTCAGGAATTGCTGGGAGGTGATATTGTTCGGCTGGGCGATGACAATCGGCGTCTTGAAGCGGGCGGCGTTAAGGAAGATTTCCGGAGCGGGGGTAAGCGTTATTATGATCGAATGCCCCAGCTTGTTCTGGACTTCCATCCAGGTCATTTGGGTATCGGAGCGGACGCGATTGTTGAGAATGACCATGATGCCAGTCTTGTCAATCCCAAGATCCATCATGCCGTCGATCATCAGTTTTGTCTGGTTGATGGTGTTGGGCGCGCCTTCCATTATGATGATTCGATCCGCGCATAAGGGCAGCACTTTTTGGGCAAAGAGGGGAAGGCTGGTGCCCAAATCCAAAACGATAAAGCGACCCAGAGTCGAAAGGCGGGAAACGAGAAGTTCATACTGTTCGATATTGCCCGTAAGATAAAAATCGCTTGGGTTTTCGGAGGCGAGCAGCAACTTCAAGCCTGAAGCATGTGGAACCAATGCGGACTGGACCTTTTCCCTGGTGATCTCTGCCGGAATGCCCGAAAGAATTTCATTCAAGGATCCATTTTGTCCATTTAGACCCAGTTCAGCGCCAATGGCGCCTTTGCCCGGAACAAGTTCTGCCAGGATTACATCGGATTGTGTGCGATTGAAAAGCGACGCTGCCAGATTGGTCGCCACTGACGAAACGCCCAAACCGCCGCGGGCTGCCAGGACTCCGATCACGCGGCCGTGATGTTCATGTGAAACCGTCGACACCTTTTTGTCCCGTCCTGTGTCGGCCCGACTCAACAAGGCTTTGACGTGCGCCTGCAATTCTGCAGGATGCGTGGGCTTGGTAAGATAATCATCAGCGCCGGCTTCGAATCCAACCACTTTGTCGTCGAGCTGGGATTTCGCGGTGAACATCAGAATGGGTATGGATTTTGTGGCAGGGTTCTTTCTTAACCTGCGGCTGACTTCGTGTCCATCCAGGTTGGGCATCATGACGTCCAGCAGGATGAGATCAGGTTTTTCTTCGAGTGCCTTGATCAGGCCCTGTTCTCCATTGGCCGCGGCGCTAATCTGATACCCCTGCCTTTGCAGCATTAAACCCACCAATCGCAGTGTGTCTACATCATCGTCGATGATCAGAATTTTTTCATCCATCCGGTTGAATACCTTAATCAAGTCTAGCATAAAGCGGATTTTAGGGCAAGTTGCGGTTGCATCGTTTTCATGGTTTTTATAAGTCTGTGAAGTGACTCTAATATCTGCAAATGCCGCTGTGCTATAATGAGGATGTTCATGGGGATGACAGGCTTCGACGGGAGAGGCTGGTCCCGGAATGCGAGCCGAGAGGCGCCGATCTCGTAAACTCAGCGCAAAAAATCAAGTGCCAATCGCACTTCCTATGCTGCTATGCCCCTCGCTGCATAAGCGATCTGTATAACAGTCGGTCTCCTTCGATGAGGCCGCGTCCGCCGTTGCCGCTCTTCGTCCGGCAACGGATTGGGCGAGACAATGACGAAGTGCCGCGTATGACTCTGCTAAATGCGCCCAAGATCAGCAGATGGCCGCAGGGACACTCGCCTGCCGAGATCGCTGCGGTGACAAACTTCGGCCGGCTACGCTCGTAGAGTTCCGAGGGTCGAATCTTTCGGACGCGGGTTCGATTCCCGCCATCTCCACTATGAATCAAAAGGCCTTCCTCATACCATTGGGGAAGGTTTTTTGGTTGAATCGCCAAATTGTTTATGCTATATTGGTATTGAGTATTTTGTTGAAAAGAAAAGGAGATTGTGTATGCAAAATAAGAAGATCATTTCGTTCGTTTTGGCTATATTTTTGTTCGTTAGTCTGGCGTGCGGCCTGTCAGGTGGAACTCAACAGCCATCGTCCCAGCCGCCTGCACAGCCCACACAGGCAAGTGTCGGCGCCACCAGCCAGCCTGTCCCCACGGCAACGACACAAGCTCCTTCCAAATATTTCCAGGAGGATTTCAACGGCAATTTGGATGGCTGGTCTCATTATGTCGTTGATGGAAAGACCTATGCCGTACTGACAAAAGATCCTGGAGATATGACTTTGGGGATCAAGGATGGCTTTCTGGTTTTTGATTTGCAAGGGCAGGGCGAATGGGTGTATGCCATCTATAATACCCAGACGTATGATGATGTGCGTGTCGATGTCAGCGCCGAGAATCGCGGCGCCAACAATAATAACGTCAGCCTGATTTGCCGCCACACCTCCGATGGTCAATGGTATGAATTCAACATTGCCAATAATGGCCTCTATAACATCTACTATGCCCATACCAACCAGGAAAACAAAATTGTGTACAGCCCGATCGCGGATGGCGGCTCGAATAAGATCAAGCAGGGCAAGGATACTAATCAATATGCGATCACCTGTCAGGGACGCACGCTCACCTTGTATATCAACAATATCAAGACGCGGCAGATCGATGATAACCAGTATGTTTTAAAGAGTGGAAATGTTGGTGTGTCTGTTTCGTCGTTCAATGTCCTGCCGGTCACGGTGGGATTCGACTGGATCAAGATCAGCCAACCGTAACAAAAAGAACCGCCTCGTTTCGGGGCGGTTCTTTGTTATAGACCTCTTGCATAAGTGCTCCCGCCGCAGTCCCCGGCGGCGGGGATGCCGCCTTGGGCAAGACAAAAAATTTTGCAAGAAGTCTATTGTGATTCTTCTAATAAGGCGCTATTTATCCATGCCGATTCATGAATCTTTCCATGCGGCGTAATGCTTCCTCGATTTGTTCGTACGAAGTCGCATAGCAGGCGCGGACGAATCCCTCGCCGCCGGGTCCGAACGAATTTCCGGGGACGACCGCCACATGTTCTTCTTCCAGTAATTTTTGAGCGAACGTATCGTCGTCCATGCCGGACGCGGTAATGTTCGGGAAGGTATAGAACGCCCCGCGCGGCTCGAAGGTTTTGAGTCCGAGTCGATTCAATCCACCGACCAGTAATCGGCGTCTGCGATCATATTCTGTCACCATTTCCTGCACAGATTGTTCGCCGCTTTTCAAGGCCTCGATGGCCGCGTCCTGTGCCGTGGTCGGTGCAGACATGATGGTGTATTGGTGGATGCGCACCAATCCCTGGATGATATCCGCAGGTCCGGCGGCATACCCAATGCGCCAGCCAGTCATCGCATAATCTTTGGAAAATCCGCCGAGCAGGATGGTGCGTTTCCGAATACTGTTGCTAAGCGAGGGAAAACAAACGTGTTTGAAGCCATAGACCAGGCGGTCATAGATTTCATCCGAGACAACCAGTAAATCATTTTGTTCCGCAATCTTGGCAATCTCCATCAACGTCTCGCGTTCGGCGACCGCACCGGTTGGATTGGATGGATAAGCGATAAAGATGACTTTCGTCCGCGGGGTGATTGCCTTGCGCACCTCATCGGGATCGACCTGGAAGTTGTTTTCGGGCCGGCTCGGAATTTCAATCGGTACACCGCCCGCCAGAATCACCTCCGCCTGATACGACACAAAACATGGTGTGGGGATGATGACTTCGTCGCCGGGTTCGAGGATGGCGGTGAAGGTCAAATACAAAGCCTCGGAGACACCCACCGTCGCAACGATCTCGGTCCCCGGGTCGTAGCTCACACCATACAGCCGCAATAGATTGTCAGCAATCGCCCGGCGGAGTTCTATTTTGCCGTGGTTGGATGTGTAATGCGTTTCGCCGCGCTGCAGGGATTGGATGCCCGCCTCGAGAATCGGCTTTGGCGTTGTGAAATCTGGTTCGCCGATGCCAAGCGAGATCACATCCTTCATGGTGGCCGCGATGTCGAAAAACTTGCGAATGCCGGATGGCTTCAGGCCAGCCACGCGCTGCGCCAGACGGTTGGTATTTGTAAGTTCTTGCAGGTTTTGAGAATTGACCAAGGTGGTTTGTTCTTTGACCATTGAGCCTCCATTGCTCGAATGTCAGCGAAGGATAGTTTTGCCTCGCACTGGCATTCTCAAATTGGTTGTACTTGCCATTCATCGGGAATTTCCCGATATGTCAACTCGAAAGCCGAGCCGTTCGCCGTCTTGACGCAAAATCCCTTTTCGTTGGGGCCGCGCCAGCGTGCCACGATTTCTGCAATCTCATAACGGCACCCGTCCCAGGTCAGGGCCAGGGGGCGTTCTGCAAATTCTGAATCGGAACGACATTCGACAATTTCCATCACATTTCCTATTCTAGCTTCTTAGAACAAAAAAGGGTAGTGACGTTGTCATTATCCTAACGTAATACTACTGTTATCGCCGATGTTCAACTGAAAGGATTCCCCGTCGCCTCGCCCCTCGACTTTGGCCTGCCTGCCAATCATCGAACGACTCAACGCCACATCTCTGATTTCACAATCTGCCTCGACGATGCTGTCCTCGATGCGGCCCCCGCAGATCCGGCAGTTCGCCCCAATCGCGGCGTATGGCCCGATCGTCGAGTCCTCGACTTCCGCGCTTTCGTGAATGAATACCGGCTCCACGATGTTTACATTCTTATATTTTCCATCGTGTGTGTTTTTTGAATTTTTTTCCAGTAGATAGCGGTTGGTAGCCAGCGTGGTTTCGATCGTTCCGGTATCCAGCCAGGTTTCCACCCTTTCGACGCGCATCACGGCCTGGTGTTGGAGCATGATGTTGATGGTGTCCGCAAGAAAAAACTCATTCTTGAGCTGAATGTTGCTGCGCATTTGTTCCTCGATGGCGGCCACCAGATTCTCACCGCTCTTGAAATAATAACAACCTACGACGGCAAGTTTGTTCTCCAGGGTCTTCGGTTTTTCGATCAGGCGGCTCAGCCAACCGTCCTCCTTGACTTCCACCACCCCGAACCGGCGCGGGTCTTCGACTTCTTTGACCCAGATCACCGCATCGCTCTTCTCGCGATCCAGAAAGGAAAAGTCTGCTTCGATCAGCGTGTCGGAGAAGCAAATCAGGGCAGGGCCGGTGAGGTGTTCCCGTGTCAGATACAGCGCGTGCGATTGGCCCTTCATCTCGGCTTGTTCGACGAAATACGCCTTCATATCGGGATAATTTTTCGCGATGAAATCCGGGATTTGCGCTTTTCCAAAGTACGGATCGATAATAAAAATATATTCCTTCTGATATGAGGCCGGGGTTGTCTCGAATATATCGAGTAGATAATCCAGCACGGTTCTTCCGGCCACACCGACCAGTGGTTTGGGTTTGCTCCACGTATGAGGGCGCATGCGCGTCCCCCAGCCTGCCATAGGGATAACGATTTTCAAGGTCTCAGTCATGGTCCCATTTTAAACCACAAAAGGATAAAGTACCTACTAAAATGTCCTTAATATCTTTCTGTTCAAGTTGCCAGCCGGCAGCGGGGAGTTGTAGGCAAGAGATATAAACAAACATGACTCGCTCCTTGCTGAGAGTCATGTTTGTTTCGCTTCCCATTTGATTCGAATTTACTATTTCTTCATCGGCAGGTTCGTGCCGCAGTATCCGCATGAAGCGGATTGGTTACCCGTCCACTTCACTTCGTTGGAGCGAATCGGCGCGCCGCAGTTCGGACAGTTGCCCGGCAATAATTCCGTGCGATGAACGGGGTCGGTGGCGGGTGCGGATGGATACATCGGCGTTGGATTCATCATAGGCGGCGGAGGTGGAGGCGGGTTCCGATTCCACGGCTGGGCGACGGTGCGTAAGATTCCCTCTAAAATAATGCTCAACCCGACCAGAATCAAAATGCCGGGCCACCAGTGTCCCCAGAAAAATAAAATTGCCAGGCCGATCAACCAGAACGCGCCGCGGAATGATCTCCACGGATTGGCAATCGGCGGACCGCCATATCGATATCTTTTATCCCTGCGCATAAGATTTCCTTTAGTATCCATAATATCATTGCGAGACCCGCAATGCCAAATAGGCTATAGGTATTAGACATTATCACGGTTTAAGTTAGAGAGGTAGAAAAAGAGGGGTATCCTTCCAAAGCTGTGCTACCAGACTAAGGAAGGAACCCCTCCATGAGCCATTATGCCAGACTTTCCGGGAAAGAGAAACTGTTTCATGCCTTGACCGGATCAACCCTTGAAGAATTCCAGGCACTATTGCCAGCCTTTCGTGACAGTTTTCTGAAGCATATGGAGCGATACACCATGGAAGGAAAAGAGCGCGGAAAGCGTCGCTACGTGGATTATTGGAATAGTCCTCTGCCGACGATCGAAGATAAACTGATGTTTATCCTGATGTACCTGCGCAAAGCAACGACCCAAGACATTTTTGGAGATGAGTATCGGATGTCTCAACCCGTAGCCAACAAGTGGATCCACATTCTGCACCCTTGTTTGAACCAGGCCTTGGGAGCGCTGGGTGAGAAACCTGCCCGGAAGGCTGCAGATTTGCATTGGGCGCCTGAAAACGAGCAACTTTTCTTCCAAGATGGCACCGAAAGACCCATCGAGAGGCCCAAGAACCAGGAAATCCAGGAGATTTTCTATAGTGGCAAGAAAAAGCGTCATTGCATCAAGAATAATGTGCTGGTCAATCAGCGGGCCAAGATCATCTTGCTCACGCCGACTTGCGAAGGGAAGAAGCACGACAAGAAGATCGCAGATGAAACAAACTTAGTCTTGCCCATCGGAAGCCAGTTATGCCAGGATACCGGCTTTCAGGGTTTTACTTTGCCAGGGGTGACCCTGATCCAACCGATGAAGAAGCCTCGTGGCAGAGACCTTTCGCCTGAACAAAAAGAAAGCAATCGCCAGATTTCCAGCCTGCGCATCCGGGTCGAACATGCTATCGGAGGGGTCAAACGCTATCGAATCGTAAAAGATCAACTGCGAGTCCGGAAAGATAATTTCCGCGATCAGGTCATGGAAACTTGCTCCGGCTTGCACAATTTTCGCTTGAATTTTAGACCCTGGCATTACAAATCCGATTCCGTTAAACCGTGATAATGTCTATTATACGCTCGTTTTGCTCTTGAAGTTTTTCAAGAAGCGGTTACTGATGGATGTCCTCACTTTGACTCCGGCATACGGCACTGTAGAACTCGCGCAGGAAACTCGAGGGATGTTTTGCCAGTAGACGCGGCTCGCTGAAACCTGCATGCCGCGCCAGTGGACGAAGCGACTCGAACGTCAGCGGATACGGGACCCATAGATTGCCTTTGTCCACGTTGTATTCCACCAACAATAAAATTCCATTCGGTTTCAAGAATTCGCGCACGTGGTGCAAAATCCTTTCCTTATCCTTGAAGAAGTGCAGGCTGTTTGCCATCAGGATGCCATCGAGCGGAGGCAAGTCGAGTTGACGCGAGAAATCCGCGGCAAGTACATGCAAATTACTCGAATCCCCGAAGCGGGATTGATATTCACGTTTCAACTCATCGAGACGCGCTCGGTCACGGTCCACGGCGTAAATCGCTGCTTCTGCGCCGATCAACTCGCGCAGCGCCAGCGTGAACGCGCCGCTCCCCGCTCCCAAGTCCGTCCACGCACCGCCGGGAGTCAATCTTGCCGGTTCGAGAAGGTTAACGTGGTCTTCATGAATCATGCAAGGATGGTATCATAGCTCCTCGATTCCATCACGAGAACAAATGAGTTCTGAAACCAATTCAACGCCGGTCGCACCTCATCACGATCCCTACGCCCCTTTGCGTTACCGCGATTTCCGATTATTGGAATCCGGGCGTTTTATCACCACCTTTGGCAGTGAAATGCTGACCTTTGCCATCGGCTGGGAACTTTGGATTCGCACGGACAGCGCCCTCGCCTTGGGCATGGTCGGTTTGGTACAAGTCCTGCCCATCTTGTTGTTATCCCTGCCAGCCGGTCATGTTGCCGACCAATACAATCGCCGCCGCCTCGTTATCTTCAGCGAAATCGGCTTTGCTTTTTGTTCGTTTTCGCTTGCCGCGCTTTCGTTTTATCAGGGACCACTCTGGCTGGTGTACGCCTGCCTGCTTGGCATTGGCATCGCGCGCGCCTTCAATGGCCCGGCTTCGGCCACGCTTTTGCCAGAGACGATCCCGTCCGACCTTTTTTCGCGCGCCGCCAGTTGGAACAGCAGTGTCTGGCAGTTCGGTTCGATCACCGGGCCTGCCATCGGCGGCGTGATCGTCGCCATCTGGAATCGCGTCGATGTGATTTATCTCTTCGATGCCCTCGCTGCGCTGACCTTCGCGGTGCTCGTCGGCCAGATTCAGGGACGCGTCCTGCCGCTGGCGCGCAAATCCGCCACGCTCGATTCGCTCAAGGAGGGCATTCGCTTCATGCGCGGGACGAAAGTCATTCTGGCGGCAATCACACTCGATATGTTCGCGGTGCTGTTCGGCGGCGCGGTGGCATTACTTCCAATTTACGCCACGGACATTTTACACGTCGGCGCGCAAGGCCTGGGAATTATGCGCGCTGCGCCTTCGGTTGGTGCGATTATCATGGCGTTCATCCTGGCACATTTGCCGCCGATGAAGAACGCCGGTCGGACCTTGCTGTTGGCGGTCTCCGGCTTTGGACTTACCACCATCGCTTTCGGTCTTTCCACTACCTTTTGGCTTTCGGTGCTGATGCTGGTTACGCTGGGCGCACTGGATAACATCAGCGTGGTCATCCGCGCCACCCTGATGCTGACCTATGCTCCCGATGAAATGCGCGGACGCGACTCTTCGGTCAACAATATTTTCATTGCAACCTCCAACGAAATGGGCGCTTTCGAATCCGGCCTGACCGCCGCGTTGTTCGGCCCGGTGCTATCGGTGGTTGGCGGCGGCATCGGCACGGTTCTGGTGGTGCTATCCATTGCCCGTGTCTTTCCCGAAATGCGAAGGTTGAAGACCTTGGATTCACCCAGAGCCTTGAGCAGTTCCTCGTCAGTTGACTGAAGAAAACGCTGATGAGTAACGTTGCACCGAGTTTTTGCCTTTATATGACTTTGTGTCCTCTATGCCCTGCGTTCTTGCGGGGTCGTAGTGCATCATAAAAAAGTTACTTTGAGGGTATCGTTGCATCAAAAGGAAAGGTTACCCAAGTGAGGGCCGCACTTTCGGTGATGATAGAATGGTCTTGCTCCTTCGGAGGATAGGGCAACGCTGGAGAGCGACCTGAGCGCCAGGAGGAGCGGCTATACGGCTGGGCAGGGAGAAGGTCTCTCTGCCCTTGCGGCTTGCCCAGCTGGTAGCCCAGAAAGCGATAAACTCATTCATCGGATGCAATTTTCCAAAGTTGGGCGACCTTTTCGTCAATTTGTTGGCGGAGGCGGACCGGGTTGAGGCGCAGGTAGAGATTCATCAATGAAGCCTTTCTTTCGAGGGGGATCTCTTTGCGCTCCAAAACCCGTTGGTAGGGAGTGCGGGCCACATCATACCTGCGAATGACTTTGTTGGCAAAGCGTTCCTTGCTCATGAGCTTGAGGACGGGCTGGAAGAAATTGATGTACAGGCGCAAATCTTGGTAGATGCTCTGGAGCAATTCATGTTCGGTCTTGGTTTCCAAGCGATCATAGCCGATGGTGTGCCGCACGACCGACCAATTCTTTTGTTCGACGTAGGCTTGATCATTTTTCTTGTAAGGTCGCGAACGGGTAAAAGTGATGTGTTCATTGAGACAGTAGTGATAGAGCAGATCGTTGATGAATTCGCTGCCATTGTCTGAATCAATGCCCAGCAAAGCAAAGGGCAGGTTCGGGCGCATCCCTTGGAGGGCCTCACAGACCGCCTGCTGGGTGTGGCGCCACAGTGCGATGGGCTCGGTCCAGCCGGTGCAGATATCTGTGCAGGTCAGGGTATTCAAATATTGACCTTGCGTTGTTTCCCCGCAGTGAGCCACCAAGTCAATTTCCAAAAAGCCGGGTTGATCTTCGTTCCAATCCGCAAAGGTCCGAACCGGGATAGTCTTCTTCAGCAAGCTGCCCGGCTTGGTCGTGCCCAGACCGTGCGTGGATTTGACCCGAATCTTCCGCAGGCAGCGATCGATGGTGGCCGAGCTGATCTGCAGTAACAATGCTT
Organism: Anaerolineales bacterium; assembly: GCA_046707185.1. Classification (GTDB taxonomy): domain Bacteria; phylum Chloroflexota; class Anaerolineae; order Anaerolineales; family Villigracilaceae; genus Fen-1038. Next base: position 15,397 of record JBJKOR010000320.1, read on the forward strand.
TGGCTTCCGCTGAAAGTTCGATTTCACCACAACGCTCCAACACCTTTAGCCCTTCCGGCAGATATGGCTGGAGGCGCTTCGAGCAAATCCGTCCATAAATCTCCCAGATTTGTTCCAGCGTCGGAATCACCTCGCCTCGATAAATAGCTTGCCGGCCTTTGTATTTCCCTTTCCGCCGCGGATATCCATGTCTGAGCAGGCGGATCGCATACTTCCGATGAAATCCGCTCGCCGCTGTGAACTCATCTAGAATCTTCTGCTTTTCCAATTTCTTGGCGCTCCAATATCGTGCTTGCACACACTCTAATAATTCACGCTTGCTTCGTTGGCTCATCATAGGCTCCTCCGGTAGCACTGGTATACTGCCGGAAAGTAACATTATTTATGATGCAACGAA
>JBJKOR010000321.1:0-2373 GCA_046707185.1 Anaerolineales bacterium
TGTCCGTTCGTTTGGGCAAGGATTTCAGGGCCGGTCGTCAGATAATGCGCCTGCCAGTTGGCATCGTTGTTGTATTGATTGGCGTACCAATACAGATCCGGTTTTTCAGCCGCCATTTGACGCGCTACAGTAATCGCGCCATCCGAACCCTCGGATGAATCGGTCAGAATCAATTCTGCACCCAGTGCACGCAGGATGGCGATTCGTTCGGAACTGGCATTTGCGGGAATACATAAGGTCACTCTGATTCCCATTGCCGCGCCGAAGGTCGCGTAGGCGATGCCCATATTGCCGGAGGTCGAATCGAGCAATCGTTTTCCAGCACTCAAGTCTCCATTCGCAATCGCGGTGCGGATGATGTTCAACGCAGGGCGGTCCTTGATCGAGCCGCCAGGATTGAACCATTCAGCTTTGGCAAAAATTTGGATTGGACGCGGCAAGTCTCGGGCCACGCAGCGAAGCGGGAAAAGCGGCGTATTCCCGACCCGCCCTTCGAGTCCATCTTCCTGCCATCTAAATTGTGATTTTCGGAGTTGTGTAAGCATAATTCAAGCTCCTTAACAAAAAACAGCCAACGATAACAAAAAAGGACGCCGTGCAAACGCCGCCGATTCGACTTACCGAATGCGGGGGTCGCGCACCGTCCTTCAATCGTTGACTGTTTTATTGAAGAGGCGGTGTTACGAACCCCGCCTCAGACAGGAGCAAAAGTGAAAAAGCATCATAGGTTACCTACAAGATGCCGCCTATTTTACAATTCTTACGTGATTTGTCAAGACGAAAATCACTCCTTTTTACGGCTTTCTCAAAGTCCGTATGAAAAGCATTTTTGTCCGCTTTTGTCCGCTAATACCCCGACGGGCACACGTCTCCGCGAATTTGCACGAATTCTTTTTAAATCCGCGCTGACACCCGCACTCCCCGGCACTTGCGCTCGGGGCAAGTGTGCGCCAGGTGCAAGTGTTAGCGTGAATTCGCGGATAAACTTTGACCTTGAGAAAACCGTGCACTCCTTTTATAACCGTCTAAATTGGTTGTCCGCGTAATACTTCTTTACCGCTTCACACAAAAAGATTAAACACTAAGGACACAAGGTACAAAAAGGCAAAACTTTTATAATTCCTTCGTGACCTTTGTATACTTTATGTTTTTAAAAAGTAAACTACCACCGCCATAGGCGGTGGCTTTAGAGCTATTACGCCTGGAAGGCGCGCTGCTACTGTACCTTTCTAATCAAATAACTTTCCTTGTTCAGCCTCAGCTTGCTTTTCTTGTTTCTCCTGCCATCGCACATACTTGCGTATTTTCTCCTCATCTAGTCCAATCGTACTCACACAGTACCCTCTCGCCCACACATGACGCCCCCAGTAACGACGCCCCAGACTTTCGTACTGTTGGAACAGCCGTATGGCCAATTTGCCTTTCAGGTATCCAACAAACTCCGACACCGCATACTTCGGCGGTATCTCCACCACCAGATGCACATGGTCCGGCTGGATATTCAGTTCCAGCACAACCACCTGCTCTTTCTGCTTACACAATTGATACACTTGTTGCTTGGCATATTCACTTATCGTATCTTTGAAGATCCGATACCGATACTTCGGACAAAACACTATATGGTACTTGCATTCATACAGCGAATGTGATAACTTCCTAAATCGTGAGGTCATGATGGGTCTCCTTTGGATTGTTGCACACCTTCCAGGGTGATCCATCATACCCACTTCTAATTACTACTCACGGTAGAACCTTTTCACGGGACTCACTGCCACAGGCAGTGGTTTTACAAGCTAATAAAGCCGAGACTTTGCATCCCGGCTTTTGCGTTTTGCTCCTTGCGTTTTGGCCTCGACCCTGAAAGGGCGCAGGGCGTTACGGCGGCGGGTCTCGATACGTGTCTCGCACTACTCAACCATCGCCGCCTACTCGACCAACGATTTATTATTCTTCCTTCTTCGCTTCCATTTCCTTCTTGTGGGCTTCCACGATACCGCCCGCGATTTGAGTCGGGACGATGTCGTAATGATCAAGCTCCATCGTGAAGTAGCCGCGTCCGCCCGTGATGGAACGCAACTGCGATGTGTAACGCAGCATTTCCGCCAACGGAACATGCGCCACGATGACCGTGTTGCCATGCTCGGATTCCGTCCCTTGCACGCGTCCGCGACGCGTGTTGAGATCGCCCATCACATCGCCCATGTTCGAATCGGGGACAACCACACGCACATTCATGATCGGCTCGAACAACACCGGACCCGCATCCTGCACCGCCAGCTTGAACGCCTCGCGTCCGGCAATTTCGAACGCCACCGGCTTTGAGTCAACCGGATGTTCCTTGCCGTCGTAAACGATCACCTTCACGTTGCTCAT
>JBJKOR010000322.1:0-3119 GCA_046707185.1 Anaerolineales bacterium
CAAACTTTATCTGTGGGTTCCAACCCTAAAATTGAAATTAAAAATGTCGGCGGCGATTTGACCATCCAAAGTTGGGAGCGTACCGACGTCGAGGCTCGCAGCGATGATTCGCCCCGCCTCGAACAGAACAGCGGGGAAGTCACTCTGTCTTGCGGAGGTGACTTGGATGTTTCGGCTCCGCGTGGCGCAAGCCTCGACATCAGTTATGTCGGCGGCGATTTGAAAATAGAAAACATGGATGGCAAGATGGAAATTTCCTTTGTTGGCGGCGATGTGATGCTGAAAAATCTAACCGGCGAAGTTTCCATCGAGGGCGTAATTGGCGGCGAAACGCAGACGGAGAATGTCCGCAGGATCACGATGAGCGCGCGTGCAGGAAGTGTCGGCGCGGATGTTTCGGCTAAAGTCCAACGTAAAGTGGATGAAGCGATGCGAAAGGCGGATCGCAAGATGCGCGAGGCGGAACAGAAATTGCGCAAGGCTCACACCAAGCATTTGGAGTCCCGAATGCGAGATGCGGAAAGGGTTATGCGCCGCGCCGGTCAACCTGTGCCACCGCGTCCTTCATCCTCCGCGCGCTGGAATGCCGGTTTCAATGCTCCGGACGCCGAAGAGACAAGCCAGCCTGTTACGGATGAGGAACGTATGTCAATTTTGAAGATGCTGCAGGAAAAGAAAATCACGTCCGAAGAAGCAGATAAGTTGCTTTCGGCGCTTGAAGGAGGCGAATGATGTCTGTGGAAGAGCGACAGCAAATTCTCAAAATGGTCGAGGATGGAAAGATCAGCGCGGACGAAGCCATGAAACTGATGAAGGCGCTGGATGAATCATCGGCGGAGGTGGAGATTATCGAGGCCGCGCCCGCTTCTTCATCCAAGCCCGAAGCGGATTCAACGAAACCGAGCGCGTCTGAATTTGAAGAAGTCGCCCGCCGCGCCCGCCGACTCTGGCAAATCCCATTGTGGATCGGCGTGCTGATTACCGTGCTATCGTCTTATTGGATGTATGCGTTGATCAATACATCGAATTACGGATTCTGGTTTTACTTTGCCTGGCTTCCGCTGATCCTGGGAATCTTGATGATTGCCTTGTTTGCAAGTTCTGCAACGTCCCGATGGTTGTATGTGAACGTACAGCAATCGGAAGGCGAATGGCCGCGCAACATCACACTTGGATTTCCGCTTCCACTTGGACTGGCAAGCTGGTTCCTGCGCAATTTTGGAATCTACATCAACGGTTTGAGAGAAACCAACATTGATGAGATCATTGAAATCTTCTCGAAGGGGGTTTCGAGCAAGGAACCGTTGGTCGTGAATGTGGATGAAGGCAATCACGGTGAACGGGTGCAGGTTTATATCGGATAACAATTAAACACAAAGGACGCAAAGTGCACGAAGAAAAGGAAGTAAACCTTGGTGCCTTTCGTGTGGAGTAACTAACTCATTCTAGTAAGAGAGGCTGAAATGGCGAACTCAGAAGAACGCATGAAGATTTTGAAGATGATCGAGGATGGAAAAATCAGCGCGGAGGACGGCGCGAAGTTACTGGCGGCCTTGAGTGAGGGGAAACGTTCCGGCGCTGGAAATGTCAACCGGTCGGTTGGAGCGGGGCGCTGGCTGCGCATCCGCGTGACGGATATGGCAACGGGCCGCTCGAAGGCCGCGGTACAGATTCCGCTGGGACTCATCGACGCAGGCTTGAAGATCGGTGCACACTTCGCTCCCGAAGTCGAAGGCGTGGATATGTCATCGGTGATGGATGCACTGCGGGCGGGCGTGACCGGAAAAATCATCGATGTGACTGATGATGAAGATGGCGAGCACGTCGAGATTTACGTGGAATAAGTGGTATTTACTTAAATTATTCGCGCCTTGTAAAAACGAAAAAGCTACCTTTAATACAGGATTTATTGCCATGATGAAATTTTTCAGAGGTTACCAAGATTTGGGAATTGTGGGCGCACAAGCGAAAATGTATGACGAGATGACTCGTCAACATCGCATGGGAGAGATGAAGGAACAAGCCAATGAGGTAGCTGGGCATATCAAAGACGGGGATTCTGTGCTTGAAATCGCGTCGGGAGCTGGCTATCTTTCAATAGAACTAGCCAAGCTGGGGAATTATAAAATTACCGGAATGGATATTAGCGAAGACCTTGTAGAAATTGCCAGCAGAAATGCAAAAGAGACTGGCGTTGACGTTAACTTTCAACAAGGAAATGTTTCCAACATGCCTTTCCATGAGAATGAGTTCAATTTTATTGTTTGTGTCCTGGCATTCAAAAATTTCAAAGAGCCGCTGAAAGCTTTGAAAGAAATGCACAGAGTATTAAAGCCAGGCGGCACAGCCCTGATTATGGATTTGAACAGAAATGCGTCATTGAAGTCGACGAAAACAGTTGCAGAAAATATGGGAATGAAAGGAATGATGGCGTACGTCGCTGGCGCAATCCAAAAGCAAGGCGCTTACACCAGGAAAGAATATGAAACCTTTATAGCACAGACGGAATTTAAAAAATTTGTAATAAAAGACTCGGATATAGGGTTCTCAATATACCTAAATAAGTAAAAATACCTGTAGAGTAGGTAGGTCAATCAAATAATGTGGTGAGGAACAAAAATGAGATCTGACATTCTTTCGTCGCTATGTGATCCAATTACACACGATCTGCTTGAAGCGGAAACTGCTTTTGATTCGCGCGGACGCAAACAGGAAGCGTTGGTCAACCGGAAGACCGGTACGCGTTTTCCAATCCGCGATGGAATTCTGGTTTTTCTCGAGGACGAACTCACTGGATCGAATAAACGATACCAATCCATGTATGACCGTTTTGCGCCATGGTATGACTTCTCGACTTGGGCCTACTCGCGTTGGAAGGGGATGAATGTCGAGACTCGCTTGCGTGAATATCTGGATGAACTCGAAGTAAAAGATGGCGACCGCGTGCTGGAAGTCTCGGTGGGGACAGGACGCAATTTACAATTCCTGCCGCGCTCGGCGAAATATTTCGGACTGGACATTTCATGGGGCATGTTGAAGCAATGCCAGCGTAACGCGAAAAAATGGAATCTCGATGTTGCACTGTTTTTAGGAAATGCAGAATGTTTGCCATTCAAGGA
>JBJKOR010000323.1:0-10752 GCA_046707185.1 Anaerolineales bacterium
CAACAATTTTGCTCTCATAGGGGTGGTCATCTTCGAGCATCTTCTCGACATTGTCCCATGAGATCTGCTCCTGTGCGCGCTTATACGACAGGACAACATTCCCTTTCTCATCTTCGGGATTGACCACATAAACGGGAACCTCGGCGCCCATTTGGAGCGCCTCGCGCTCCTCCGCCGACAATTGCTCCAATTCCTTACCCGAGTTCACGCCCTCGGATTTTGCACCGACACTGACGAGGACTTGATTGGGACTTACCCCGGCAACTGTACCTGTGCGGATTTCACCCTGTTGGGGCATATCCACATTTAGATTTTCATTCTGGAGCAGGGTTTCCATACTTTGGTTATTGATATGCTCTCCCTGCGTATTGGCATCGCTCCCTTGCGTTGGCAGGGACTCATTCTGATCCGTCACTTGTTGACTCCGACTTAAAATATGTATGGCGGATTATACAGGCGATTGCAGAAGTTGGCAACCCTCAATGGGATGAGGAGTCGCGGCTTGGCCAAATTCTGTTTCGCGGCTGAATCACTGACTTCACAAAAGCATTTCTCACAAATGCAATTCACTTCGCAGTGTTTTTGATATAATCAGCGCCGGAGTTAATAATTAAATGCCTGCTATTTATCCCTTCACTGCCATCGTTGGACAAGACCGAATGCGCCGCGCATTGATCCTCAATGCCGTCGATACCCGTATCGGCGGCGTATTGATTCGCGGCGAGCGCGGTACCGCCAAGTCGACCGCCTCGCGCGCCCTTGCCGCGTTATTACCGCAAGTCAAAGTTGTCGAAGATTGCCGCTTCGGATGCGATCCCGATAAGCCCGGTACGTGGTGCACCGAATGTAAAGAGCGTTTTAGCGATGAGAAGAAATCCGTGCCGTCCTACAATAAAACCACGCCGTTTGTAAATCTTCCCGTTTCCGCGACCGAAGACCGCGTCGTTGGAACCTTGGACATCGAGCAAGCCATTCAAAAAGGCGAACGTCACTTTGAACCCGGCGTGCTCGCCAATGCGAATCGCGGATTATTGTATATCGATGAAGTCAATCTACTCGACGATCATGTCGTGGATGTTTTATTGGATTCCGCTGCAATGGGCGTGAACGTGGTCGAGCGCGAAGGCATTTCATTCTCGCATCCCGCCCGCTTCATCTTGGTCGGGACGATGAATCCCGAGGAAGGCGAACTGCGCCCTCAATTGCTGGATCGCTTCGCGTTATCGGTGGACATCGTCGGCATCCGCGAGGCGCGCGAGCGCGTCATGATCATGGAACGCAATATCTCGTTTGAAAAAGATCCGGAGGCCTTCCGCAAAGAATGGATGCCGAAGGAGCAGGAAGTCTCCAAGCAAATCGAACGCGCCCGTGAACTCGTCGATCAAGTGACATACACGAGTCGTGATCTATTGTCCATCGCGGCGCTGACCGCTTCGCTGAATGTAGACGGTCACCGCGCTGACTTGGTGATTCTCAAAGCCGCTCGCGCCCAGGCTGCCTTCGAGGGACGAACGCAGATCAACGATCACGACATCGCTCTGGCTGCGGAATTGGCCCTGCCCCACCGCATCAAGCGCACGCCGTTCCAGCAAGCCGAGATCACGTCCGATCAATTGCAGGAACGCATCGAGCAGCTCGCCGGTCAAGCCGTCCCGAGCGAATCGGAAGAGAAATCCGAATCGCAGGAAAGTAAATCCTCGGAAAAAAAAACTTAAAGCTCGAAGAAGAGTCGGAGGAAAGTCCGCAACAGGGACAACCTGAGCCGATGCCGCAGGACGATGTCTTTGCCCACACCGACGCCAAATGGTGGGAGGGCGGGCAAAAGATCAAAACCGGCGAAACGTTCCGGCCGCGCAAGTTAAATACCCCGCTCGATAAATTGACGCGCAAACGCGCCGGTCGTCGTTCGCTGACCAAGACCGAGCGCAAACACGGTCGTTATATCAAGGCGCGCCCGGCAGGCGATAAAATGGACGACATCGCCTTCGATGCAACCTTTCGCGCCGCCGCGCCCTACCAACAACGGCGCAACGAAAAGCGGAAACGATTGGCGTTTGCCATCGAGAAATCGGATTTGCAGCGCAAGGTGCGCGTCAAACGTGTGGCAAACCTGGTTTTGTTCCTGGTGGATGCTTCGTGGTCCATGGCGGTTGCGGAACGCATGAACGCCACCAAAGGCGCCATCCTTTCCCTTTTGACGGATGCGTATCAACGCCGTGACCGCGTCGGACTGATCGTCTTTCAAAAGGATCGCGCCACGCTGGTTCTGCCTCCAACGAATTCTGTTCAACTTGCACAACGCGCCTTGATCGATATTCCGGTCGGCGGAAAGACTCCGCTCTCGGCGGGACTATTGATGGCCGCGGATGTTTTACAGCACGAGAAACTCACTCATCCCGACATCGAACCGCTGTTGATCGTCCTGACCGACGGTGCGGGCAACGTTTCGATTGGCACATTGCCGCCGCAGGAAGAATCCTATCGCTTCGCGGAATTGATCTCCAACGAAGAAGTCAAGAGCATAGTTATCAACATGGAACACGCCGCCTTCGACCAGGGCCTGGCGCAAATGCTGGCAGACCATCTCAAAGCGCCGTGTTATGCCTTGAACGAATTGAAGGCGGAAAACTTATATCATGCGGTGAGACAGGAAATGGGAACAGGAAAGTAGGAGGATGCGTCGCACCTTAATTGAATGAGATAAGTTTTATCGATGAGATAATTCTGATAAGTGGACTCGCCTGTCGAATACGTGCGACACATTCGCAATGAGAGAAAAAAATAATGTATAATGAATCCGAAACAAAGGATAAGCATGGAGCAGATCATCATTCGAATCAAAGATCGAAAGAAGGCCCAGACGCTTTTAGAGTTCCTCAAGTCTTTGGATTTCGTCGAAAGTGTCTCTGAGAACGATTTATCGTATGAAAAGAAATCGGATGTGGAGCAGGAAAAGGATTTCTTTGAGTTGGTTGGGCTGTGGACCGGAAGGGACATCTCGTTGAAGACGATCCGTGAAAAGGCCTGGCCCTACCGCGCATGATTCTTTGCGACACGAATATTCTCATCGAATTCTACAAGGGCAATTCGGAAGTTGCCAATGAATTGCAAAACATTGGGCTATCTAATCTGGCGATTTCTGTCATTACAACTGGGGAACTTTATTATGGCGCTTTGGACAAGCGTGAGTTGGGTAAAATCCAAAAACATTTATCTTTGCTCAATCAAATTTCACTGGATGTCGACATCTCGGTCCGTTTTCTCACTTTGCTGGAAGAGTATGCTCTGAGTCACAAATTATCTGTTCCCGATGCATTAATCGCGGCAACCGCGTTATCACGGAACTTTCCATTGTACACGTTGAACGTGAAGGACTTTCAATTCATTCGCGGGCTTGTTCTGCATAAGCGTTAATTATTGGCGAACCATCTCAAAGCGCCATGTTATGCCTTGAGCGAATTGAAAGCGGAAAACTTATATCATGCGGTGAGAGATGAAATGTCAAGACCGGTAAAGAAGTAAAAAGGGAGAAGGGATAATAGAGAATGGTGAAGAGGGTGTGCGAGGGATTATCAATTCTTTTTAAGCGCAATTTCAATTGATCGAATAACACCGTTCATATCATTCATAACCTTATCATTCCAAAACCGAATGACTTTATATCCTGCCGATTCCAGATATTGGGTTCGCTCAGTATCTGATTCATCCTGTTCAAGATGTTGACTGCCATCTAATTCAATGACCAATTTATGTTTTATCGAAACAAAGTCAATGATATATCTTCCAATCGCGTGTTGCCTTCTAAAATTTATTCCATGAAGTTTATTACCGCGTAGATATGCCCAAAGTTTTTGTTCGGCAGGTGTTAATTTTTTTCGCAATTGCCGAGCGCGTTCATAACCTTTCGGAGTGGTTCTTCTTGGTGGCATCTAATGATATTCTACCCCTCCCGCTGCTGAAGCAGCACCCTCCCCAAATCCAAAGGATTTGGGGAGGGCAGGGTGGGGTGTTATTTCCCTGCACTCATCGCACAACGAAAACCAATTCCATCATTCGGATCTGCTGGAGCGCGCCAAGAGCGAGTAGTGGTTGACACGACAAAATAATTGCTGAAATAGGCCGATCCCCGAACAACTCGTACATTACCTGAATTTGGCCCTAAGGGATTGGACGCTGGCAAACTCGTATAATAAGTATCACTATACCAATCTGCTACCCATTGGAAAACATTTCCAGCCATGTCGAAAACACCGTAAGGGCTTGCGCCATTTGGATAAGCCCCAACCTTAGTTGTATCACCTACAAATCCACCAACATTCAATAAAGTGTTATTTAGCGGGTTGTTTCCCCAAGGAAAAAATCTACCATCTGTACCTCGTGCTGCTTTTTCCCATTCAGCCTCCGTGGGCAACCGACGTCCTGCCCATTCGCAATAGGTTTTTGCCATATTCCAATCTACCCAGATCACAGGATAATTATCGTATTGTAAATTTCCGTAATAACTTGAACGAGTATTAGAACTTTTATTTGTTGGATGTTCGCAAAAACCAACATTGACACACAACGCATACATCTTGTTCGTCACATTGGTTTGGTCAATCCAAAAAGCATCAAGGTATACAGTATGAACCGGTTGTTCATTAGCATTACCACTATTGCTTCCCATCATGAAATTGCCAGCAGGCACGTACATCAAAGTCATACTATCTTTGAGTGAGATCATGGTCGAGCCAATGCTAAGAGTTGGCGTTGGAGGAATTGATGTTTTAGTTGGTTGAGGGATTAACGTAAGAATAGATGTTTTGGCTAATATAGAAGCTGAAGGACTCAAAGTTCTAAATGATGTAGGGGAAAAGGTACTTGAGGGTAAAGGTAGGGTAGTTACGATATTTCTTTCAATCAAAAAGGAAACTACAATAAAAATCAAAAAAACAAACATTATAATAGCACCCTGTATTGGCTGCACTCTAGGAAATGGCTTAGGCCGAGTCTCCCGTTCTAGCTGTTTGATCTTGTCGTCAATTCCCGGAAAAAGAGGATCGATTCGTTTTATTTTGTAATAGGCCTGTAACGCGTCATAAAGCTTTCCAGATAGTTCAAATCGGATAGCCTGACTTTTTAATTTTTCTAACTCATCTGTCCCATCTGTATGCAGCCCGCGCGGTGTGACGCTTGCCAATCGTTCATAGAATCTTTCGGGCGGCAAGGACTTATCGCGAACATCTACATATTGAGTTGATTCAATTGAGAGCCAAGGACTTCCGCTCAGCAAAAGCGGAAAGAAAGGCTTATTGATTCGTTGCGCCCGCGTAACTTCTTTCTGCACCCACTTTGATTTATAGGAATTTTCAGTTGCCACAAGGACAAAAGCATCGCAGCCATCCAAACTTTCTTGAATCACCATCGGCCATTCATCGCCATAATCAATACGATCATCAATCCAAACTTCAAAGCCTTCGTTCAGAAGCGCATCTTGAAGTCTGTGAACGTATTCCTTGTCTTTGTGGCTGTAGCTGATGAAGATATGGCTCATGTCAAACCCGCAAGTCAATGTGTGGGATGAGTGGATTATAAAACCATTCCAATGCCATGTCGCTGCGAGTCTTCGAGAAGCAATCTCCTGGAATATGCAATTGACCATTGCGGGAGATTGCCACGCCCCTTCGGGGCTTGCAATGATATGTGGAATCCGCCTCTTGACAGAACTAGAACACTTGTTCTATAATGCCGTCATCTATCCTATGAAGGAGGTAGACATGAACACTTATCGGAATTCAAATAGTGTTGGAGACGGCTTGGCGGCCATGTTCCGCGGCCTCGGGCACGGCAAACGCCTCAACCGCGGCGCGGCCTTCGGTCTGATCATCGTCACCGCCCTGCTGGCGTTCGAGATCTTCAATTTCAGCACCACGCAATTCGCCCTGTTCGACGTGCTCGGCGATCTCAAATTTGCCGGCCTCCCGTGGGCGACCATTTTAGCAATTGCGTTCTGCGGCATCGACTTTGCCGGAATCGCCCGCATCTTCACGCCGCAGCAAGGCCGCGATGAGCCTGCCGAGGTCTGGTATCTCTTCGGCGCCTGGCTTTTGGCGGCGGCCTTCAACGCCATGCTCACATGGTGGGGCGTCTCGGTGGCCATCGTGGATCACTCCAGCGCTGCTGCCAGTGCAGTCGTCAGTAATTCCACCTTGACCAAAGCGGTGCCCGTCTTCGTGGCGATCATGGTGTGGCTGATCCGTGTGCTGATCATCGGGACGTTTTCGATTGCAGGCGACAACTTGTTCTCGACGGCGGACGGACGCGGGAGTTATCGGCCGCAGAAATCCTATTCGCAGCCATCCCGACCGGTAACGTCCAACCCCATCGGAACGACTCTGCGCCCGGCATCTTCCCTGCCGCGACCCGCACAAAATTTTCACCCTTCACCCAAGCCTGCTCCACCCACCAACTATGACCGCCCGGAACCGACCTATCACAACTTATCGTTTGACGCACAATCGTCCCATGAAGCCCTTGAACAGCGCAGGCAATAGATAAATATATTACCAAAGCCGCCGTGAGCGGTGAAACAAAGAATCTCACAACTTAGCTCGACGCGGGTTACCGAAACCCGACACGAAAGGAAACCCATGTCCCGCGTTCGTCACAATCCAAGCTATTGGCGGACAGCCGCGACCTACGATCAAGAAGGCAGCGGCTGTTCCTCTTTTTATTGGTTCCCGCCTCTCACTGTGCTGTTCTTCAGCATGTTGATCGTTATGGCTATCGCTCATATTACAATGGTATCCACTCCTCAGAAAAGCAATTCCTCTTTGCCAAAGTCCACTGCCATTGCCCCTTTGTTTACGCCGGAGGTTCAACATTGGAGCGCGTCCATTCTAAGCTGGAGCGTCAACTCAAATCTCGATCCAAATTTGGTGGCTACCATCATGCAAATCGAGTCGTGCGGGGATGTCTCGGCGCGTTCGTCAGCCGGGGCAATGGGACTCTTCCAAGTAATGCCCGATCACTTCACAACCAGTGACAATCCATTCGATCCCGATACCAATGCCATGCGCGGATTGACCTATCTGCACCGCGTTTACGAAACGGCTCATGGGGACATCCCATTGACATTGGCGGCCTACAACGGCGGCCCGCGCCTGGTTGGCTTGAATCAACTGCTTTGGCCGGCAGAGACAATTCGATATGTGTATTGGGGAAGTGGAATCTATGCGGATGCTGCGCAGATGAAATCAACCAGCCAACGGCTGGACGAATGGCTTTCCGCGGGCGGCGCGAGTTTATGCCAGCGAGCGCATCAACCTTAGGTTTGTACTGACTACTGACTGCTGATTACTGACTACTGACTGCTGACTGCTGATTACTGACTGCTGACTGCTGACTGCTATCAGATACCGTCTTTTCGAGTGGCAGCCAAATAGCAAATGTAGTCCCCTGGCTTTCTCTTGATTCCACATTGATCGTGCCCCCATGATTCTCGACAATCCATTTGGCAATAGCCAGCCCAAGCCCAAAGCCCGGTGACGACGAACGAGACCGCGATTTCTCAGCGCGGTAGAACCGGTCGAAGATGTAGGGTAAATCCTCGCTGGCAATCCCCGGCCCCGTGTCCCGGACAATGATGCGGGCCTGCTCGCCGATCTGCTTAAGCCCGATCATCACATCGCCGCCTTGAGGTGTATATTGAATCGCATTCGCTACCAAATTCAACAATACCTGCTTCAGGCGGTCACGGTCGCCGTTGATTTGAATCTGGTCGATATTTGCGATCTTGAGATGCACTTTGCTGCCTGCCAGAACATGCGTCTCGTGATAGACCTCGAGCAGCAGGGTGTCCAACTCGACAAGCTGGTTATTCAGCGTCAACTTGCCGGAATCGGCCTGGGTGAGCAGCAACAGACCGCCGACCAAACGCGTCAAGCGTCCCGCTTCCTGATCGATGCTGGCAAGCGACTCTTCGTCGAATTGCTTCATCTTCCGCATCAAATCCACGTTGCCTTTGATGACGGTCAGCGGCGTGCGAAGCTCGTGGCTGACATCTGCCAGGAAACGCTGCTGGGACTTGAAGAGATTTTCGAGACGTTCCAAAGTCTGATTGAAAGCTTCGATCAGGTTGCTCATCTCATCATTGGGCGGGCCATCGTACGGAATGCGGCGTGAAAGATCGTCGGCGCGGTTGATGGCCAAGGCGGTTTCCGCGGCCACATCCAGCGGGGAAAGAGCGCCTCCAAGCACAAACCATGAGCCTATTCCCGCGACCATAATGGAAATAATCGTGGAAACCAACAGGATGTCCAGAAAATCCCGCTGCGCCGCATTGACCGCATTCAGGTTCGCCGCCACTTGCAGCACGCCCGCAGAATGCATGCCAACCCGCAAGGGAACATTCAAGACCCGCATGTGAACATTTTGAAAAACCGTCTCGCGGTAAATCATCTGGTTCGACCAAAGATCGATCGGGTCGAGCGGAACATCGATACTCTTAATATCCGCCGAAGACGATTTGATTTTGTGATTATCGTCCCACAGTTGAATATAAACGTTACTGGAAAAATCCAGGGATGGCGGAGGGATCATTTCGATCTGTCCCAACGAGTTGGTTTTCGCCACATTGATGATCTCCTGCGCTGTGCTGGCCAGGTTACTGTCGAGCTGGTTGACCATCAGGATGGCAATGATGATATAGACCGCGGTTCCGAACGTTAAAAGAATACCCCCCATGAGTGTGGAATAAAGCAGGGTTAGACGTAGGCGAAGGGGCATAGCCAAAATATCGCTGCGAGAGGAGTTCTCCCTCGAAGCAGTCCTCACTCTTTTTGGAGGAGATTATTTCTCGAAGACTCGCAATGACAACAGACTAGGGATTCTCACGCATTACATAACCAACGCCGCGCACGGTGTGGATCAAACGAGGCTCCTCTTCCGCCTCGAGCTTTTGCCGCAGATAACGGATGTAGACTTCGAGCACGTTGCTTTCGCCGCCGAAGTCGTATCCCCAAACGCGGTCGAAGATCACTTCGCGCGTCAGCACTTGTTTGGGGTGCCGCAGGAACAGTTCGAGCAGTTCATATTCCTTGGCCGTCAGTGAAACGAGGCGGTTGCCGCGTGATGCCTGGCGCGAGCCGGTATCGAGCGTCAAATCCGCGAACTTCAGCACGGGCACGCGTTCCGGCTGGGTGCGGCGTAAAAGCGCACGCACGCGCGCCAGCAGCTCGTCGAGGTTGAACGGCTTGACCATGTAATCGTCCGCGCCGGCGTCCAATCCCTGGATGCGGTCCTGCACCGTGTCTTTGGCTGTCAACATCAAAATCGGGATGGACCCGCCGCTGCGCAGGCGGTTGCAAACTTCCAAACCGTCGATGCCCGGCAGCATCCAGTCAAGGATGACCAGATCGGGAGTGTGATCGCGGGCCAGGATCAAACCAGTGCGGCCATCCGTTGCCATATCCACAACGTAACCCTCATAAGCGAGGCCGCGTTGAAGCAATTTCAAAATTGCCTGATCGTCTTCTATGATCAAAATTCTTTCATTCATGGCTCATCCTCCAAACAAAATCATACCATATTTCTCTCTAAGATTGATGTCATTGCGAGTCTTCGCGAAGCAATCTCCCAGCAGAATCAAAGAATCTACTCCGGAGATTGCTTCGCGGAAAGCGCTCGCAATGACATGCTGACGAATGGGGTAGAATGTCCACATGCCGATTAGCAAACGGATCTTCGATTTGATCATCGCCACACTCGGACTCATCATCCTTTCTCCGATCATTTTGCTGGCGATGATTCTCGTCCGCGTCTTTCTTGGGACGCCGATCTTGTTCCGTCAAACGCGGCCCGGTTACAAAGGCAAGCCTTTCACCATTTACAAATTCCACACCATGACCGACGGGCGCGACGTGCAAGGCAATCCCCTGCCCGATGACCTGCGCCTGACGCGCCTTGGAAAATTCCTACGCGCCTCGAGCATCGACGAACTCCCGGAGCTTTTCAACATCTTGCGCGGCGACATGAGCTTTATCGGCCCGCGGCCCTTGTTGATGCAATATCTTCCGTTATATTCATCCGAACAAATGCGGCGGCATGATGTGTATCCCGGTCTCACCGGCTGGGCGCAAGTCAATGGACGCAATGCAATTACCTGGCCTGATAAATTCAAATTGGATGTTTGGTATGTGGATCATTGGTCATTCTGGCTGGATATAAAAATCGTATTCATGAGCCTGTGGAAAGTCATTAAACGCGAAGGCATCAGCCAGCCGGGGCAGGCGACGATGGATTATTTCAGGGGAAATAGAGAATAGAGAATGGAGAATAGTAATTGCCAGCCCCTCCCTTCCCTCCCCAAATCCGACAACGCAAATTTAGAAACCACATACAAATTTTAAATTGTCGTATTTGGGGAGGGTGTCACGAAGTGACGGGTGGGGTGGTTATTGCCCCGTACTCATCGCACAGCGAAAACTAGTACGGTTGTCTGCGATCAATGGGTCCGAATAGCCGCTTGTGGTAGATGGAAAGCCAAAAACAATATTTTCCCGCAAGCCACCCCGCGTTACTCTGGATATCCCCGAAGCAGGTCAAAAGATTAGGTGGTGAATCGGCATAATAGGTTTCACCGTACCAATCCGCCCCCATTACCAAACATTGCCAGCCGGGACAGGCCACGATGGAATATTTTAGGGGAAATGAAGAATCCAAGCCTCCGAGATTTTGAAAATCTCAGAGGCTTTTGGGAGCATGAGACTCTGG
>JBJKOR010000324.1:0-7344 GCA_046707185.1 Anaerolineales bacterium
AAATCACAGGTGATGGATTGATTACGAATCTGGATTGGAAATGAACCCACGTCATTGCGAGGGCAAAGCCTGAAGCAATCTCTTCCCTTGAAATGGAGATTGCTTCGCGGGAAATCGCCGCTCGCAAAGACATAATATAACGAGAGGTATTATGCGAATTTTGATCACCGGCGCGGCCGGATTTCTCGGATCGCATCTCTGCGACCGCCTGTTGGCAGATGGTCACGAAGTCCTAGGCATGGACAATTTCATCACGGGCAGCCGTGAGAATATTGCCCACCTGGCAGGCAATGAAAAGTTTACGTTCTACAAGCACGATGTATCCAATTACATCTTCGTGCCGGGCAAAGTAGACGCGGTGCTGCATTTTGCATCACCCGCCAGCCCAAACCCACAATCACCTTACGCTTATTTCAACCTTCCGATTCAGACCATGAAGGCCGGAGCATTGGGCACACACAACACGCTTGGAGTCGCAAAGGCCAACCATGCACGCTTCCTGCTGGCCTCCACCAGTGAAATTTACGGCGACCCGCTGGTTCATCCACAAGTGGAAACGTACGCGGGAAATGTCGATCCGGTTGGACCGCGGGCAGTATACGATGAAGCCAAACGTTTTGCCGAATCATTGACGCTGGCTTATCATCGCCAGCATGATGTAGACACGCGCATCGTCCGCATCTTCAACACGTACGGCCCGCGCATGGACCTCGAAGACGGGCGCGCCCTCCCCAACCTTCTCAAACAAGCCTTGCTGGGTCAACCGCACACAGTCTACGGTGACGGCTCGCAGACGCGTTCATTTTGTTTTGTGGAAGATTTGGTCGATGGCATCGTCCGACTGCTGATGTCCGATGAACACCTGCCGGTCAACATCGGCAACCCGGTTGAAATGTCCTTGATCCAATTTGCAGAAACAATCAACAAGGTCGTGGGTAACCAAGCCGGCATCACCTTCATCGCCGATGCACGCAGTGCGCGCGATCCACAGCGCCGCCAGCCGGACATCACACGCGCCCGCACCCTCCTCGGCTGGGAACCGAAAGTAAATCTCGAAGAAGGACTTCGCAAGACCATTCCCTATTTCAAGCAAAAACTGGGATTGAAATGACAGTTATTATTACCAACCCGCAGGAACGGACTCGATTCCTAAAATTCATGGTGGTCGGTGCATTTGGCGCGGTAGTCGATTTCGGCATTGCAAACACGCTCATCCACTTCTTCAATATGTCGCTCGTCTACGCCGGTTCCATCTCGTTCACCTGCGCCGTGGTCAGCAACTTCATCTGGCATCGTTTTTGGACCTATCCCGATTCGCGCTCACGCCAGATCCATCACCAGCTTGCCATGTTTTTTCTTGTAAACCTGGTTGGAATCACCATCCGCGTCCCAATCCTTAAGTTCGGTGAGCCGCCAGCGCTGGCAATGTTCCAGAAATTGAATCTAGTACCGGCCATTACACCGGATTTTCTCGCCCGGAACTTCACTCTCGCTGCTGCCGTTGGAATTGTAATGCTTTGGAATTTCTTCGTGAACCGTTATTGGACGTATAATGACGTAGATTAGTTCACAAGGCGAAGGCATGGCTATGATTCCCATCTACACTTCCAAAGGCGATGCAGAAGCTTTTCTCGATTATCCTTATCTCTTCAACCGCAGCGGCGATTGGATTGGTTGGGTGCTCCCCAACCGGGATGTCTACTCCGTGCTTGGCTATTATGTGGGATATATAACAGACGACCGCCGCGTCTTTCGTAAGCGCGGCGGCGCCTCGCTCAAACCTCGACTTCAGCCTCCTTTGCCACCTCCCAAAAATTATGCACCCGCCACGGTTCCCCTGGCTCCGCTGATGAGCGAGGTTCCCACCATGGTAACCGACGTTCTGCTGGAGGAACCCGAGCGCCTTCACACCACCGACGGCGGAGACTTACGCGAAGATATGGATTGATATGACCGCTTCCCTTGCTCCCAAACCGATGCGCGCCTCGCGCATCAGCATTTCGCAATTGATGCATCTCGAACACGCCAACCTGCTCGGCAACGTTCACGGCGGCTGGATCATGAAACTCGTCGATGAAGCCGGCGCGCTGGCCTGTATGCGCCACGCCCAATGCAAGGTCGTGACGGTTGCCATCGACTCGATGGTTTTTCGCAATCCGATCAAGATCGGTGATCTTGTGATCCTGAATGCCGAAGTCACGTACACAGGTCACACTTCACTGGAAGCAGAAGTTCAAGTACAAGCCGAAAATCCCATCACAGGCAAACGGACTCACACCAACACCGCCTATCTGGTTTATGTCGCGCTCGATGATGACGGCAAGCCTACACCGGTTCCGCCGGTTAAAGCCGAGACCGAAGAAGAGCAGCAGAAAATGGACGCCGCCCGGGATCGTCAGGCGCGGCGTTTATCTATAACAAAGTAAAAGTCATGCTGGCAATTGTCCTGGTTTGGGTTTACTCGATTGCGATATTCTATATTTATGGGTATGGGGGATTGAATCTGACCAAAAAGGTTTTTCGACTTCAAAACAGATCTTTGCCGTCGTTTCCCATTATCGCGATCGTGGGGGCAGCCATACTAGCTACATTGGACTCCTTCCTATCGCTCGCAATGCCATTAAGCAGCATGGCGGCCGTTTTGGTTTTGCTGGGCGGCATCCTGGTATTCATTCTCACCAAGCCATGGAAAAACTTTTCCCTGCCGGAGTATCATCCGCTGGTTCTTGGGTTATTGGTGATGGCTGTGCTTGTACTCTTGGTGATTTCCACGCACAAACCAACCGACTTTGATACGGCTCTTTACCATGCTCAAGCCATCCATTGGATTGAAAGTTTTAGCGCCGTCCCTGGTTTGGCAAACATCCATGATCGGCTCGCTTTTAATTCTTCCTGGTTGGTGCTAAACGCCTCGTTCAGTTTTGCGTTTTTGGGATTTCGTTCTTTTCATTTGACCAATAGTGTGATCACGCTTCTGACGCTCTTTTACCTGGGTGAAGGCTTTCAATCTCTAATCCAAAAGCGAATATCCATTTCCGCACTTGTCAAAGCGATTCTCTTTTTCCTGCCGCTTTTTTATTATGTAACCAATATTTCATCGCCGGGTACTGACATTCCAGTCAGTCTATTAATTTGGATTGTGGCTGCACTGGCTATAGAAAAGGTTGAAAATGGGCAAATCGAATTTGACGTTCAAACGATTGCCATATTCATACTATCCATCTTTGCCATCACGGTAAAGCTTTCAGCAGCCCCTTTGCTGCTCTTCGCGCTACTTGCATGGATTCAGCCAATCCGATCAAAGAACTGGCGGCCCGGCATATTACTTGCAGCAACTGCTTTTGTTGTAGTTCTTCCCTGGCTTCTGCGGAACATCATTCTCTCTGGCTATTTGGTATTCCCATTTCCGCAGCTCGACCTTTTCTCCTTCGACTGGAAATACCCTCACCAAGCCGCGGTAAATTCGTATTTGAATAATTTATGGTACGACAGATTTCCAATCCGCGATTGGCAGCATTATATGGGCATGACCTTATTTCAATGGCTGCCTGCCTGGTTTCATCAATTGCCAGGGAAAGGCCAAAAGATCTTTGTCCTGGCTGCACTGGCATCGCCATTGGGATTCTTAAGTCAGGTTTTCTTGAAAAACCAAAAAATGAGCAAAGCATATGCTACGATATTCCTGATAAACTATGTTGGTCTTATCTTCTGGCTGATGACTGCACCGCTTCTGCGCTTTGGCTACGGATTTCTTATTGGCTCGATTGTTCTCGCCGTTGTGCCGATCCTTGTAGAATTAATAGCAATGGTCAAAAATGCCTTCATTGTTGTTTCTCTTCCACTGGTAATTATTGCGATCCTATTTCAACTCTATTTCTTGACCACAACCGGGGAAATACGCACTCTTCAGCGACGCGCCATTCTCCCGGCAGATTATCCCCCCTCTCAAGTTCAGGCTTGCCAGGTGGGCAACGCTGAATTTTATTGCGGAAAAACGCTCGGACTTTGTAATTACGCGGCTTTCCCATGTGTACCGAAACCTCGTCCCAATGTAGAAATGCGCGGAGCCAGTCTCCAGGATGGTTTTCGCATGGTCCAGAATGCACAAAAATAATCTGATATGAAGAGCCTCACATCAAACAAGAATTTTCCAATACTCTTATTGTTGGTCTCAAGCCTGGTTATTGGCCTTTTCATTTTTCGCGATTACGGATTCACTTGGGACGAGCCGCTCTTCTACGATTATGCCGACGCGCTGGGATATGCCTATACTCCTGCCAATTGGTTCAGCGGACATTTCGATCTCAATAATTCCTATGGTCCCAGCGCCAGCGACCACAAGAACCGCGGTCCTGCTTATTTGCTCTTGGCGCGTGAACCAGTTTATTTCATCGAGAACTTCCAAATTCCCACCGATGATGCCTGGCACCTCGTCAACTTCCTGACTTACCTGCTCGGCGTCTTTTTCCTTTATAAACTCTCGGAACGCTTCATGCGTCCCTGGGCCGCGTTTGCCGCATCTGCGTTATTCACATTTCAGCCGTTGTTATGGGGACATGCCTTCATCAATCCGAAAGATCCGCCCTTCCTGGTCTTCCTAACCGGATCGGTTTATCTCGGCTTCCGCATGGTGGACCAGCTCGTCGAATCAAAGAACCAATCTGCACGTAAAACATTCTTTCAAATTCTTTTGCCCGCCTTCGTTTTAGGCGTCGCGACATCCATTCGTGTACTGGGACCACTGGCGGGTATATTCGTTGTCATCTATTTCCTGACTCGCCGCCCATCGCGCCAGGCATTTTTATGGATGGTTCTTTATGCCGCGCTCTCTATCGCGATCATGATTGCCACGTGGCCCTATCTATGGGAAAGCCCGCTGCGGTTCATCCAGGTATTCCAGTTCATGTCCGATAACCCAACCGGCTTGCAGGTGCTTTTTGCCGGTCAAGTGTATCGAGCCTTCAACCTGCCGATTACTTACCTGCCGTTTTATTTAATTGCCACCTTAACCGAACCAGTCTGGCCTTTGTTCGCGCTGGGCTTTATCGCCGCGTTCTTCAAGTTAAAGAACGACTTTCGAAAACTCGTCCAGGTTGCATTGATCTTCGCCTGGTTCTTCATCCCGTTCGCGTATGCCATTTGGCGCAACCCGCCCGACTTCGATGGGATGCGGCACTTTTTGTTTATGCTCCCGCCGATGTTTATCTTCGCGGGTTTTGCCTTCGATTGGTTTTTCTCCAAGGTCAAGAAGGCCTGGATCAATATTGCGTTGATTATCATAATCCTGGTCCCCGGCATCTACGCCATGATTCAATTGCATCCATATGAATACGCTTATTACAATTCCTTCGTTGGTGGGACAAAGGGTGTCTTTCGCCATTATGAAACGGATTATTGGCTGACGTGCTATAAACAAGCCGTCGAGGAGTTCAACCAGCTCGAAACCGGACCGGTCAATTTATACATCCATCGCGAGCCGGAAGTGGCCGCGCCGTATGCCGCCGGTAATGTAAAGATATTGGATGAGCGCGGCGCATTGAATCAAATCAAGCCCGGCGACTTTGTTTTGGTCAATACACGCACCAACGAAGATCAACATGATTTTCATGGCGATCCAATCGTGCTGAGCGTTGGCCGCGTCGGTGCAACATTTTGCGTAATAAAGAAGGTACCATGACAACCCATCGTGAACGAATTCAAGCCTGCCTAAAAGGCGAGCTCATAGATCAAACGCCAGTTGCACTTTGGCGGCATTTTCCCGTGGACGATCAATCGCCAGAGACGCTGGCCGCCGCACAAATTGCCTACCAGCGCACCTATGACTTTGATCTTGTCAAAGTCTCGCCCGCCTCTTCGTTTTGTATCCGCGATTGGGGCGTGGAAGACTTGTGGCGCGGGGACACAGAAGGCACACGGCAATATACAAAACGTGTGATTTTCAAGCCGCAAGACTGGGAACGCTTGCCCTCACTTGATTCGAAAACTCCGCATCTCGCGGGACAATTGGCTTGTCTCCGCCAAATCCGTGCCGGGATTGGACGGGACACGCCGATGCTTCAAACCATCTTCAATCCGTTAGCACAAGCAAAGAATCTCGCAGGACAAAGCACACTGCTGGTTCATCTGCGAAATTATCCCGAGGCAGTGATGAAGGGACTTCAAACGATTGCAACTACAACGCAGCGCTTCATCGAAGCCGCGCTCGATACCAGCATTGATGGAATCTTTTACGCGGTCCAACACGCGCAAGCAACTCTATTGAACGAAGATGAATTCAAGCGCTTCAGCCAAGGCCTTGATTTGGAAATCCTGAAATACGCGGAAGGCTTGTGGTGCAACATGCTGCATCTGCACGGTGAAAATGTTTATTTCGAGCAAGCCGCAAAATATCCCGTGCAGATCATCAATTGGCACGACCGCGAGACTCCGCCTTCGTTATCCGAAGCGCGAAAGATGTTCAACGGCGCATTGTGCGGAGGCTTGAGCCGCGACACATTGGTTTATAAAACCGCTGACGATGTTCGCAAAGAAAGAAAAGATGCCATTCGACAAACCGATGGGAAAAGATTGATCGTCAGCACGGGCTGCGTGGTGCCGGTCATCGCGCCGCACGGAAACATCATGGCGGCAAAATGAGTCTGCGCGTCATTTCGGGGAGCGCTAAAGGAAGGATTCTTAAGTCCGTTCCCGGAGATACGACGCGCCCGATCACGGATCGAGTCAAAGAATCGCTGTTCAACATCATCGGCGGGGACGTGATCGATTCAACGTGGTGGGATGTTTTTGGCGGAACCGGCGCGGTCGGAATCGAAGCCTTGAGTCGCGGCGCGGCATTCTGTCGCTTCACGGATTTGAACCGCGCCCCGATCGATACGATCAAATCCAATTTGACGGCGACCCGGCTTGCGTCACGCGCCGAAGCGAAACGCGCCGATGCGTTCGTCATGTTGAGAACCAATCCAGATCGCAAATTCCATTACATCTATATCGCGCCCCCGCAATATCAAGACATGTGGGCGCAGGCCTTGCTCGAATTGGATGCGAACCCCGCCTGGCTGGAAGACGATCCCTGGGTGATCGCGCAAATCCACCCGAAGGAATATAGGCCGCTGGAGTTGAACGCTTTGGTTGAAATTGACCAGCGCAAATACGGAAGCACGCTGCTGGTGTTTTACGAAAGAAAGTGATGTAAGTTGGATTGCACGACTATGCTTCGCATCCGAATCAACGACGCGAATCTTCTCAATGGCATTCTCAACAAAGCTATACAAAGTATCCTCAAGTCGCACAACTTTTTGAGCTTGCTCTCCTGTGCTTAAGAAAGCTCCGGTTTATGCGGTGATT
>JBJKOR010000325.1:0-3399 GCA_046707185.1 Anaerolineales bacterium
GGCGCCGACCAACCCGAGGAATTGTCCTTGCGCGGACCAGATTGGCATCACAGCCGTGGCGACCGGCTGGTTGGTAGTGGGAGAAATCCTGCCCTTTGAAACGAACGGTTGGTTGGTCTTCAGAGCTTCATGGTAATAATCTCGAAAAGAAAAATCAACACCAACCGTCGAACCCGGACCGGTTGGATAATGGAAAAGCATAATCCCAGTGGGACTTAACCTGTAGATCAGATTCATGTTGGGATGTGTAACAGCCGCCACGCCAAAGAGTTGATCCATGCCCGATTCATCAGCTTGGATAATCTCCGGATAGGAAGCTAATTCCTGCACGGCTTTCAATGAATTGTTGATCGAGTTATTGGTTTCCTGGGCAATAGCTTGTGCGAGTGAAAGGTCATTCGCCTTCACATTCTCGCGGATACGTACGCCCACCACCTGATTGAACACGAGAAGCGAGATGAGAATAGGCACGATCAACAAAAGGTAAAGAACCAGTAGTTGGATGCCGAGGTCTCTATAAAAGGAAAGCCAGCGCTTCATCTTATATCAATATCGGTCTGTTTTCCATATTGTTGATCTCAATTGCTTTTCGCCAATTCCGGGACCTTCCAAAAATTCAGTTCGGTGTTTTCGGTAGCAACACTAAGAGCGGGAAATTCGAGAAAACTAATAAAGCAACCAAATTATACAACCAAAAAATGTGAAATTTATTCGATGGTTGCACATATGCGCCAATTCCCGCTCATAAATATCTTTCCTGAAGACTTTAACTCTTCCTTGTATCAAATTGAGACGATACTTCAACACGGATTTGGCAACCCTATTTGCTCATCCCACCAAAATGAAAAGGATAGCAATAGCCAAAGTCCACTTGCAAGCCCCCACCCGGTTCGCTGTGCACCCGCGCCATCGCTTCTGCTTGCCTCGGCTCGATCCAATGCACAAACCGCCGGATCGCGCCTTACGCTCCCTTGAATCCATAATGCTCTTGCGGCCTCTGCCAGATCGCGACCATTTCCACCCCCTGTCTACGCCATTCCTCCACCTGCTTCCGATAAGGCTCCACGCTGGAGACTTGCCGCACCGTTTGTGGATTCGCAACTCTGCTTCACTCGGAAGCTGACTCCCTGGCTCCAAGTAACCGTGCCGCTTCACAAGTCGGCCATACTTCCGTACCGTGAGCCGGGCGATTTCGAGATCCTGCGCAATTACACGCTCGCTCTCGCCCAACAAACCACACACATATGCCCGGCCACGCTGCGCTTGTTCGACACGCCCAAAAGCCTTGCTAAACTGCTTCATATATTTTTACTTTGACAATTCCTTCGCACATTTACAATTCCAGCAGGCATGGTTTTCTTCGTCTCCTTTCCACTTGGCCGCGATTGGAGCAAGAACACCATGCCTTTTCCTATCTCAAGCCATCATATGGCACCATTTCAACTTTGCGCTGTAATATTAGATTATTTCCAAAAAAGATTTTTTGAGCACCGCGCACTTTCAAGGTAGCAACTTGGTTTATAATGATACAGAATACGTTCAACGTATTGGCGAAGAAAAGTTGAGCAAGGGTAAAAAAAAAGTATCCTGCTCGACAATGAGTTGTGGAAAGGACTTTAGCATGGCTATCATCCAAGTATCGAAGTTTACTGGTCCGTTACGAGAAGAAAGCCAAAAACTATCTCACCCTTCTGCAACTTGCTTGGACTACGCTTTGGTTTCGTAGATTGGCACAGAACGCCTTTTGAGATAATTTATTATTCTTTTCCACCAATTCTTTCTCACCAAGTTTATGAGCAGAATATCTTTACATGCTGCTTCGTCATGACGCCATCCTATCGGTCCGTTCTGCCATCGCTGGTTACAGCCTTATGTTTGATTGGGTTGTCCTTTTACGCTTGGCGTCGCCGCGCCGTGCCGGGCGCGCTCCCGTTTGCCGTCAGCGCATTGCTCACCTCATTATGGGTGGGCGGTTCGGCCATGGAATACGCGGCCGCCAGTCTCGCTGAGAAAATTTTCTGGATCAAGTTCCAGGCTGTCTGGCAGTTACCAGCGATCACTTCCCTCACTTGCTTTATTTTGGAATACACCTGGCCGGGACGCTGGCTCACCCGCCGCAATCTGGCATTGCTTTCCATCGCCCCGCTCCTGACGCTTGCGACGATTCTGACAGACAGTTTCCATCACTTGTCATGGCGCGGTTTTGTGCTTGATGGAAAATTAATTCCTACCCTGGGCCCCATCAGCTGGTTCTTCTTCGTGTACAGTTATGGATTGGGGCTGGTCGAGATCGCTGTCTTCATCTGGTTGTTTCTGCGCTCTCCGCAGCACCGCTGGCCGGTGACGATCATGATAACCGGTCAGGTTGGGGTACGCACGGCATACGTATTTTATGTATCTCACCTGATCCAAACCAACCTGCCGTTCAATGTGATTATTATTGCGAGCCTGTTCCTGATGTACGCCATCGCGCTGTTCGGTTTCCGCATCTTCGACCCGGTCGCGCTGGCCAACCAAACCCTGATCGAACAAATGCAGGAGGGGATGTTGGTGCTGGATATCAACGGACGAGTCTCCAACCTTAATCCCGCCGCGAGCGCCATCCTCGGGACAGCGGTCAAAAATATCAAAGGACACCCGATCGCGGAACTTTTGCCCGAATACACGGCGAACGGAAATCCTGACGAGGCGGGGGCGACGCGGACCGAGGTCGCGCGGGGAACGGGGGCGGGAAGCCGAGATTACATCCTAACCGCTTCCGCGCTGAAAGACTGGCGTGGACTGGTCATTGGCCGCCTGCTTCTGTTACAGAACGTCACCGAGCAAAAGCAGACACAGGCGAAGATCATCGAACAGCAACGCTCACTGGCAACCCTGCAGGAACGCGAGCGCTTGGCGCGTGAACTGCACGACAGCCTGGGACAAACCCTCGCCGCAGCGCATATTCAAGCCAGCGCCACCCGCGTCTTCCTTGCAAGGGGCGACCTCGCACAGACCGACCAATTCCTCGAACAAATGGCAGACATGACACTCGCCGCGGAAACCGACATTCGCGAGTACCTGCTCGGCGTCAAGACGGTCTCTTCTGTGAACACGCCTTTCTTCCAATCATTGAGGCAATACGTGGAACGCTTCACCAGACAATATAATTTGCCTGTTAAATTGGATGTGCCGCTGCCATTGGAGACGCGGGGGCTTGGTTCGACGGTCGGGGTGCAACTCCTGCGCATCATTCAGGAAGCGTTATCGAACATCCGCAAACACGCACACGCAAGCCATGTTCAGATCATCTTCGTCGAGTTGGGGACGCTGGTTGAAGTGACCATCCTCGATGATGGACGCGGCTTTGATACCACCCTCACGGCGCGCCAGATTGAAGGCTTTGGCTTGCAATCCATG
>JBJKOR010000326.1:0-1046 GCA_046707185.1 Anaerolineales bacterium
GGTGGTTCTTCCAGCGTTTTGAGCAGCGCATTGAACGCCGCCGTCGAAAGCATATGGACTTCGTCGATGATATAGATTTTGTATTTGCCTTGTGACGGCGAAAAGTTGATCTTGTCGCGTAAGTCGCGCACATCGTCCACGCTGGTATTGGATGCCGCATCGATCTCGATCAAATCCATAAAACGATTCTCGTTGACGGCTTTGCAATTCTCACATTCGTTGCATGGACGCTTGGCTTTATCTTCATTCAAACAATTGACGGCCTTCGCCAACAAACGCGCCAGAGTCGTCTTGCCGGTGCCGCGCGGACCCGCGAATAAATACGCGTGTGCGACGCGGTCGGCGACGATGGCATTCTTCAGCGTTTGGACGACGTGCTCCTGTCCAACCACTTCGGCCCATCCTTGCGGACGATATTTGCGATAAAGAGCTTGTGACATGTTAGCAACCAGTGTTCAGTGAATGATAATCAGTGTTGAGCATTTCGAGATTCTAAATAAAGAACAACCTCAGATTCATGTCGTTGCGAGGAGGGTGTTCTTCCTGACGAAGCAATCTCCTATATGTAGTTATAAAGTCTTTTACAAAAGAGGGGATTGCTTCGCAAAAAGCGCTCGCAACGACATATAAAATCAGACTTTGTTCTTTCGATGTCAGCAGGATCATTACATTGTATCAAAACGTTCTTGAGGAATAGGCAGATTATCTTCTCTCAACGCGGCAATATAACCATTAATAGCTTCCTTGATATTTGCAATTGCTTCTTCACGCGTTTGGCCCTGGCTGATACAACCCGGTAAACTTGGGCATTCAGCCACAAAATATCCATCTTCACCAGAATATACAATCACTTGTCTCATACTTCACCTCTTACGGTACCGGATAACTATCCTGCGTATTCCCGTTGGCGTCAGTCAAGACCACATTCTCGCCGGAACTCCAGGCGGCTTTGTTACTGCCCCAGTATAAATCAACTGCGGTATTCGTACCCGAGGCGGTATGAACTTGTACAGCGCCATTCGGAAATAATTTAAATGGCGGGAAAA
>JBJKOR010000327.1:0-3480 GCA_046707185.1 Anaerolineales bacterium
GCGAGCTTGCGTTGGGTGATATCGATGGCGGTTCCTTCGTAATAAAGTGTTCTCCCGTTTGTAGCTTTTATAGCCCGCGAGCTTTCATTGATCCAAATTGTTTTGCCATCTTTGCAATATACCTCGGATTCAAAATCCTTTACCATCCCGTTTTTCTCGATCAGGTTCAAGAACTCCGCGCGTCGTCCCGGTTTGACGTAGAGCTGGTGGTTGAGGTTCGTGAGGCTGGCTGCAAGTTCTTCAGTGGATTGATAACCAAGCATGTGAGCCGCGGCCGGGTTGGCGGTCAAATGTTTCCCATCCAGCGTGGTCTGGACGATGGCTTCCGTGGCGTTCTCGAAAATGTTGCGATATTTGTATTCTGCCTGCTTTAAGGCATCCTCTGCGCGCTTGCGCTCGGTGATATCAATGATTGAAATCAGAATTCTGGAAAGGGTCTCCTCGTAGCCAGGCAGCACCGCCCAGCGCATGCTGACAAAGATACGTTCACCATCCAAGGTGTAATTAGCCCTTTCCCAATCGAACTGGGTTTCCCCTTCCGCGATTCGTACCAGTTCTTCCACAAATTTGGAATAGGTCTCATCCCGGGCTGTCAGGCTTAGATTCTTCCTGAGTTTATCTTTGTCCCTGGCCCGGAACAAACTCAGGGTCGCTTTGTTTACATCCACTACCTTGATTTGTCCCACAAGTTCGATAACTGTCTCCGGATGATCCGCAAAGAAGGCCCGGAAATCGGTGATGCCTCGCCGGCGCAAGGAATCGATGCGCTGTTTCACCTCTGAAAAATCCTCCTCTAAGAACGAAATTGGAGAATCTTCAAAGAGACCGCGGTAACGGGATTCGCTGTTGCTCAAAGCTTGTTCGGCCTGCTTGCGCTTGGTGATGTCCTCCATCTGACCTTCATAATATAGAAGCCCCCCTTTTGCATCTCGAACCGCGCGCGCATTTTCTGAAATCCACAGAGTCGAACCATCCTTGCGCCGGGCTTCATACTCGAATTCATATACCTGACCCTGTTCTTCCATCCGTTTTGCAAATTCATCGCGTCGATGAGAGTCGATATAGAATTGTTCCGCGATGTTCGCGATGTTCGCGATCAACTCCTCCGGCGACTCGTAACCCAACATGTGAGCCAAGGCGGGATTTGCAGTAATGAATTTCCCTTCGGGCGTGGATTGAAAAATTCCCTCGATGGATTCATCGAAGATGGCGCGGTACTTTTCTTCTGATTTTTTCAGCGCTTCTTCAGCGCGTTTGCGCTCGGTGATATCGCGCATGAAAACAACGAGCTTTCCCCCTCCATCTCGCAAAAGGTTGACACTGGCCTCGATGTCGATCACTGTACCGTCTTTGCGCTTGTGTTTGGTTTCGAAGCGGTCCGAACCGTTTTTCATAATCCTGTGAATTCGCTCTGCAATGATTTCTGGAGTTTCCAGCGCTTCAACGTCTGCCAGGCCCATGGTCAGCATTTCCTGGCGGGTATAGCCGATCATGGAGCAATAGGAATCATTGGTATCCAGGAATCGTCCATTCCTATCAACGAGGTAATATCCATCGAGCGTTGTGCGGAGAATGGTGCGCAATTCTTCTTCCATCTGTTTGCGCTCTGTGATATCTGTAGCTACGCTTAAAAGGTATCGCTGATTCTTGATGGTAAGAAAGGCAAGAGAATCGATTACCGTGCGGGGTTCACCCGACTTTGTCCGCAAGTCGACATTCATAATGACTGACCCTGTTTTGTTTAGTTCTTTCAAGGCCGCCTTTCTTTGTTCCGGATCCGCCCACATATTCAATTCCCCCGTAGTGTGACCGATACATTCTTCCACTTGGTAGCCAAAGAAGCGGCAGAATGATTCGTTGATCTCGATAATGGTCCCATCGTCCGGCTTGGTAATTGCCATCAAATTAGGGGATGTGTGAAAAGCTTTCGAGAACTTCTCTTCACTCTCGATCAGTTTCTCTTGTGCCTGCTTGCGTTCCGTGGTGTCGCGCACGATGCCGCGGAAGCCCTCGATTCTTTCGTCAGCGGTTTTGATTAAGGAGACCGAGGCCTCGATGGTTCGGCGCGCCCCATCCTTGCGGATCAATTCCCAGTCGTAGACCTGTTCCGGTATCCCTGTTTTGTAGATGCGAATGAAGGTCTTGAAGACGGTTTTCGCCGCCTCGGGGCTCATGTATTGGCAGTAGTTCATGCCAATCATTTCTTTCTCATCATAGCCAAGCATTCGAATCAATGCCGGATTGAAGAACGTAAAGTCTCCTTTGGGATCCACCTCGTAGTATCCATCCTCGATTTCATCCAGCATGGTGCGGAAACGTTCCTCGCTCTGCCGCAGTGCCTCTTCCGCCTGCTTGCGCTCCGTGATGTCGCGCACCACTACTAACAACTCCGGCTGCCCCTTGAATGGACGCAGGCGCCCGCTGATCTCAACGGGAAACTCATCGCCATTTGCGCGTCGGTTGACCGTTTCGACATAATTTTCCGGCAAATTGCCTGGCCCGTTTTCATCAAGCATGAGTACAACGTGGCCTTCCGATACCAGGTCCGCGGCCTTTTTCTGAAGGAGTTGTTCGCGCCTCCAACCGAACATTCGACAGGCGCTCTCGTTGAAATCCAGGATGGTGCCATCCGGTGATTCGACGAAGATGGATTCTTGAACGCCCTCGAAAATGTCGCGGTAGCGCTCCTCGCTTTCGCGCAGCGCTTCTTCCACGTGCTTGCGCTCGGTGACATCTTCAATGAAGCCTTCGTAATACATTAACTTGCCGTCCTGATCTCTCACAACGTGCGCATCTGTCGAAGTCCAGATTCTGGCTCCATCCTTGCGGAGATTTTCAGCGACGAAATTGGCAACTACTTCGGTTTCCCTCAATGTTTCTTGAAATTGCTCCCGCTCCTGGGGATTCGCATAGATTTGTTCGGCGATGTTGTGGATGTCTGCGATCATCTCTTCGGGCGAATCATACCCGTAGATTTTCGCCATCATGGGATTCGCACTGACGTAGCGGCCTTCCGGCGTTGAACGGAAAATGCCCACCGGGGCGTTATCGAATATGTCTCGGAAGTTTCTTTCAGCGGCCTGGGCTTCTTCCTTTTCCCGCTGCAAACGAGAGCTGTCGCGACGAATCAATTCATAGAGAAGCAAACCAGTAAACACCACATAGAACCAGCCTTTATAGGTACTAAGCATCAGGAACATTTCCCGGTTTTCGGATATCAAATTTGCGAGTCTATCCGAAAGTAAAATCCAAAGCCCGCCGACGGTCAAATAGATTATGGTAATTCGTAACGCGCTCCGGTCGATTCCCACCTTGGAAAGCAGTTTAGATTTTGCATGAAGCATTTTTACTCCATCATTTTGCGAGAGGGTACAACAAAAACCAAATAAAACCAGGAATCCGAGCCGCCCTTGCTATGAAAAGATTTTACCTCCAAGTGTGAAGGACACTTTGTTTTGCAAGGAATTTGCAAGAAGCCGA
>JBJKOR010000328.1:0-1839 GCA_046707185.1 Anaerolineales bacterium
GCCAATACCCTCGCGTTTGCCGCCCAGCCAGGCACGCGTTTGCTCCGCGCTGAAGAAAGTTCGAAGAAGCGATATCAGAAAGATCATGCCGCCCAGCAGCAGGATGATCTTCGGTACATCGTAGAAAAAGAAGGCTAGGGCGTCGCCCAAGTGGGAACCGGGCTGCTGTGCCAGCAGGCTGTATGCAATCCAGTTTGCTAAGGGCTGGATGACGCTATACGCCGCAATCCAGGCAATGTGCGCCAATACCAACAAGCCAATCATGCGCCCGGGGATTTCAGGTTTGTGTGGTGTAGAGAGTGTTTGATCCATATTGTTTCCTTTGAGTTATATTCAATTTACCGAATGAAATAATGCCGTAAAAAAAGCGGACAAGCCGCTTGTTACCAAACTTCAGGCTGGGTTTAGCCATTCCAGCAATTGCTGGTCGCTGGGAATTTTTCCCGCTGAAACCAGCCGGTTGTTGATGACCAGCCCCGGCGTCGAAAGGATCGGCCATTTCATAATCTCAGCATAATCCGTCACCTTTTCAATATCCAGCTGCAGATTATGTTTCTCCGCCAGCGCGCGGACATTTCTTTCTAGTCGTATGCAGTTCGCGCAGCCGCTTCCAAGGATCTTGACGTTTAACATTTTCTACCTCGCATTTAGCAGTTCCACCGGGATATTCATCCGGTGTGTACTTTTCTCCTCTTTGCAATTTGGACATGTGCAGGCGATGGGGGTCAGTGTCAATTTTGCTTCCGGCAGGCCAGTCATCTTACGCACAGCATCCAGCACGGAATAAATCTCTGGGCGGATAACGCGGTAATACACATTCCAACCCTCGCGGCGATCCTGCAAGAGACCGGCGTCGCGCAACACCATCAATTGCTGGGAGATGTAAGCCTGCCGGTAACCCAGCGCCGCCTCCAAATGGCAGACACATTCCTCGCCGCCGCGCAGGATTTCCAAAATCGCCAGCCTCGCCGGGTGGGTCAGTGCCTTGAGTAATTTGACCTCTTCAGGATAATCGTACATGGCTGCCTTTATTCAATCTATTGAATATTATTGTAGCCGGGCTGCGAAAATTTGAAGGGTATCGAATATCATAAGTTTGACATTATATTCATCCTTTTGAATATTATTTATGGATACGAATCCCCGCGTGCCAGCGGGGATTTGCCTTTCTACTTCGTCAACTTCTGATCTGGGGGAAATGCTTCCACCGCGATCAGCGCGGGATTGGATGAGACTGTCCCGCCAAAATATTTTTTCTGGAAAAAGAACGCTACATTGACCAACCCGATCATGACCGGCACTTCGACCAGCGGACCGATTACTGCCGCGAACGCCGCGCCGCTGTTGATTCCAAAGACCGCCACCGCCACCGCGATTGCCAGTTCAAAGTTATTGCTGGCGGCAGTGAACGAGAGCGTGGTTGTCTTCGAGTAGTCCGCGCCGAGACGGTGCCCCATAAAGAATGAGACCAGGAACATGATCACGAAGTAGAACAACAGCGGGATGGCAATCCGCACCACATCCAGCGGAATCTCAACGATCAGGTTGCCCTTGAGCGAGAACATCACAATGATGGTGAACAGCAGGGCGATTAAAGTCAACGGGCTGACGCGCGGCACGAAGTTCTTGTAATACCAATCCTTGCCTTTGGCGCGTACCAGAATCAGGCGGGTGAAGAAGCCGGCCAGGAAGGGAATCCCCAAATAGATGAAAACACTCTCGGCAATCTGTCCCATCGTGATATTCACGACAACGCCTGTCAAGCCAAACCAGGTTGGCAGAACAGTTAGGAAAATGTAGGCATACACGCTGTAGAACAACACTTGAAAGATGCTGTTG
>JBJKOR010000329.1:0-2159 GCA_046707185.1 Anaerolineales bacterium
GGATTGACGGTTGTAGGCGACGGTTCCGGCGTTACCAACATTAACGGCGGCAACATTCAGAGCGGAACTGTAACTGCTACGCAAATAGCGGCAAGCACAATCACCGCAAGTAATATAGCATCTGGTACCATCACGGCCACGCAGATAGCGGCCTCCACGATCACGGGCGCGAAGATCGCCGCCTCTACAATCACAGCCTCTAATCTCAGCGTGTCCACGCTTTCAGCTATCAGCGCGAACCTTGGAACGATAACAGCGGGGACTATCAGCGGCGTGACAGGTTCATTCACTGGCACAATCTCGGCAAGTGCGGGGATCATCGGCAACTGGACAATTACATCGTCTTCGATACAAACAGGCACCTACGCTACCTCCGGCACAATGTATTTCGGAACATCGGGACTGTCACTTGGGACAGAATTTACGGTGACTTCAAGTGGGGCGCTAACTGCGACAGGGGTGGCGATATCCGGCTCGATCAGTAGCTCAAGTATAACAGGAGGCACAATTTTGATTGGGTCTGCTAATAATGTCTTCAAGGCAGACTCAAACGGGATTTATCTTGGGAATGCTACCTTTGCGAGTGCACCCTTTTCTGTTGACATGGCTGGAAATCTTTACTCTAGCGGCGGCATTTTCGTTGGCTTGGGGCTTGCCGATGACTACCTATCCTTCATGTCAAATGGTACACATCATGCCACCTTGCACATGGGAACAGCCGGTAATCCGCAATGGAGCATAGATGGGGGCGCTTACATAGGTATGTGGATGGTATCAGACGGCTATGTAGCAAGTGCTCTCGGAACCAAAAGCGCCACTATAGGTGCTCTTACTGGAAGCGGAACCTCTGTCTATTCACGCACGGTAACAATCAACGGTGTAACTGTACACCTGGTAACTACCGATTAACGATGGAAACTAATCACCGTGGGAAGGATTCCCGCGCCCTTCAGCGTGCCTCGAAGTGTGCCATCGAGCGCCGGGGCGCCCATAAAGGTCATCGGGTACTCGCCGGGCGGCAGTGTCAGAGTCATGCTGCATGAATCGTCAAGACACCATCCCCTGATAGCGATATAGAACGACATTACAGCGAATGTACCTGAACCCCGCAATGAGTCGCCGTTCTGGATGACCTGAACCTTCAGAGTATCAAGCAGTGATGGCACCGGAGCCATCCATTGACCCGACAGGTCAATCTTTGTTGATCCTACCGGATTCTCACACCCTGCCAATCCAACAACCAGAAACAAAGCGATTAGAATTGACTTCATGGCTTTTTCTCCTTTGGTTTTACTTTCGCGTGGGACTCCCCACCAACGAAAAGAACGCCACACTCCGCGCAACGATAGCCCATCAAATATACTTCGCATTTATCAGTACTTTTGCAAGGAACCCTTTCCCGATCAAGGACACCCGCGCAGCGTGGGCATGTAGGCTTCTTAGAGCCTTTCATGGCTTTTTCTCCTATCACAGTTGTTTTACCTTACACATACCATCCTGCCAGGTTTAACATCATGCAACTCTGTTATGCCGCTATATGTCCCCGGAACGAATGATGCACCATTCCAGTAATGGTCTAGGATCCAAAGCGTTCCGGCGAACTCATAATTACCAGCTTCGACCTGAATTTGCTGTTCATCCATCGTTTTACCCTCCTACAGTGATTTTACTTCTACTTTGCAACCCGTCGGATTATACCAAAGTTGCCTATGATATTCAAGCAAGCGCGGCTCACAGTAGATTGTGCACGGTATCCGGGCCAGTGTAGCAGCCACAGCGGAACCGGTGGTAGTCAGTATGACCTTTTGCGCTCCGGCCATGTACTGGAGGTTTTTAAGCAAGCTCGACTCCGGGCCAAGTGTTGCATCGGCAGGAATCTTCTCCAATAGCGGATGTTCGAATTTATCGACCTTGACCGTTTTGCCTCGATAGGTATAGTCGGGATCCCCAATCTCCAGCATGAACTCGCCATCATAGCCCAATCTCCCGGGGAACTCATCACAATAGACCTGTGGGATATAGGCGTATGGGAACTGGTGAAAACCAAGCGCGAATGTAGTCCGGGGATCGAGTTTCATTGATTCCGGGTCAATCCTGTGTTTCCAGTCGAAATACCAACGGCGCGGTTTCTGGATCATCGCATCCTCACGATGGAAGTA
>JBJKOR010000330.1:0-4433 GCA_046707185.1 Anaerolineales bacterium
GCCGGGAACCATCTGGCATTCACGAACGCGGACAATGGCTCTTGAAAATTTATATCGAAGCCACCGCCATGCTCGAGCCGAAAGAGAACGAAACGCCCGAAGAGAAATCGAAGCGCGAGACCTATGATGCGGAACGCCGCGAGATGTATAAGAAATGGGATGCCGGCGATAAATATGTTCGTGATCTTTGGCTGAAGACGCGCGAGTGGAGTTTGGATGAACTGCGTGACATCCTGCGCATTCTCGATGTGAATATCGATGTTTGGTTCTTTGAATCTGACGTGGATGAACCTGCAAAAGAGATCGTCGAGGAATTGATTGAAAAAGGCATCGCCGATGACGAACGCCCGCAAGGCGGCGCGGTGATCGTCAAGATCGATGAAAAGTTGGGATTGAAAAAAGAAAAGTATCGGACGAATATCATTTTGCGCTCCGATGGCACAACCCTTTATCTCACCAAGGATTTGGCGCTGGCAAAGGTGAAGTTCGAGCAATATCACGTGGACCGCTCGATCTATGTGGTGGATGTGCGCCAATCCATGCACTTGCAGCAGGCTTTTGCTATTCTCAAGTTATGGGGCTTTCCACAAGCGGAGAAATGTTATCATCTCGGTTATGGATTCGTGAGCCTGCCCGAAGGTGCGATGTCGGCGCGGCGCGGGCGCGTGGTGCTGTTCAAGGACGTGATGGATGAAGCCGTCAGGCGCGTGCTGGCAGTCGAGTCGGAAAAGTCACCGGACATGAGCGAAGCGGAACGGGCCAAAGTTGCACAGCAAATCGGTTTGGGCGCGCTGGCGTATTCCATGCTGTCGGTAGACAATAATCGGGACATTGTCTTCGACATCGACGAAGCATTGAACTTCGATGGAAACACCGGGCCTTATATCCAAAATGCATACGTACGGGCCAATTCGATTTTGAAGAAGGCGAACAATCCATCCTTGCAATCTGCTTCCTTCGATTATGAACTAGCCACGCATGAGATCGAACTAATCGAACAAATCTCGCACTTTCCCGATAAAGTCCAGCAGGCCGCGGACGAATATCGTCCGATGGTGATGGCAAGCTACGCCCATGAACTGGCCAATGCCTTCCATTCGTTTTATCACAGCGTGCCGGTGTTGCAGGCAGAGAATGAAGAAATTCGGGCGGCGCGTCTGGGGCTGGTCGCTGCCGCCAGGCAAACCATCGCCAACGCGCTGCGATTACTGGATATTCAAGCGCCGGAGGTCATGTAATGAACAGGCTAAACGTACTCTTTACGTTTGGCCTGTTTTATTTTAGAGTTATTTGTATTTGGTCATTATGTTGTTCTGGGTAAAACGATCAGCTCAAAACCAAAGCCGGGCTTGTCGGACACTGTCCTCGGAATGACATAAACAATAGGAGATGAACCTATGCCAATCAAAACCATCATCATGGGCGCGGCGGGGCGCGACTTCCACAACTTCAACACGTTCTTCCGCGGCAACCAGGATTATGAAGTCGTGGCATTCACCGCAACGCAGATTCCAAATATCGAGGGCCGACTCTATCCAAAGGAATTAGCAGGCGATCTTTATCCGCAAGGGATTCCGATTCACCCCGAAGCAGAATTAGCCGATCTCATCAAGAAGCACGACGTGCAGCAAGTGATCTTCGCTTATTCGGACGTGCCTGATGAATATGTGATGCACAAAGCTGCGCTGGTCAACGCGGCGGGCGCCGACTTCCGCTTGATGGGCAGGAAGTACACGCAGGTTAAATCGACCAAGCCGGTCGTGGCGGTCTGTGCAGTTCGGACGGGATCCGGCAAAAGTCAGACCACGAGGCGGGTGTCTTTAATCCTGCGAGACATGGGATACAAAGTCGCAGCCATCCGCCATCCAATGCCATACGGAAATTTGATTCGTCAGGAAGTGCAGCGCTTTGCGGATTACGACGATCTCGACGAGCAGGAATGCACCATCGAGGAGCGCGAGGAATACGAGCCGCACCTCGATAACGGCGTGATCGTCTACGCCGGTGTGGATTACACCAAGATTCTGCGCGCCGCCGAAAAGGAAGTGGATATTGTGTTGTGGGACGGCGGCAACAACGACCTGTCATTCTATGTTCCCGATTTTCAAATCGTGGTTGCCGATCCGCATCGCCCGGGACACGAAATGAAATATTATCCCGGCGAAACCAATGTCCGGATGGCGGATGTGTTCGTGATCAACAAAGTGGATACGGCGGATCCTGACAATGTGATCGCGGTGCGCGAGTCATT
Source organism: Anaerolineales bacterium (assembly GCA_046707185.1). Lineage (GTDB taxonomy): Bacteria > Chloroflexota > Anaerolineae > Anaerolineales > Villigracilaceae > Fen-1038. The sequence goes on from JBJKOR010000330.1 coordinate 2,252, forward strand.
GCGGCAGTTGAATCCGAAGGCAATCCAAATCGAAGCGGCCTCCCCCTTATTCGTCGACGATCCCGATGCGATCCGCGGCAAGCGCGTGCTGGTTATCGAAGACGGTCCGACCTTGACTCACGGCGAGATGGCCTACGGCGCAGGCTTCGTGGCGGCACGCCGTTTCGGTGCGAAAGAGATCGTTGACCCGCGTCCGTTCGCGGTCAAGTCCATCGCGGCGACCTATCAAAAGTATCCGAAGACCGGACCGATCCTGCCCGCCATGGGTTACGGCGAAGAGCAGATCAAAGATTTGGAAGCGACCATCAACGCCGCCGATGTGGACATGGTCATCGTCGGCACGCCGATCGATTTGACGCGCGTGCTCAAGATCAAGAAGCCGTTCCAACGCGTACGTTATGAACTGCAGGAGATCGGCCAGCCGACACTGGAAGACCTGTTGAAAGCAAAATTTGGAAAGTAAACCGTAGGGGCACAGCATGATGTCCTATGACATCATCTTGAATAGTCTCGCTGTGCCTTTCCTGATGAAGAAGTTTGGGAAAAAGAAGTGAGCAGTAATCAGTAGTCAGTTATGAGCCGGGTGATAACATGCTCGGCTCCTTTCTATTCAATTTAGAACCATTTACGAACTCTTCTCGCCGTTCGCTGGTGGTGCTATAATGCCGCCGATTCATGGTGGCGGTTGGATGCGGCACAGCAAGCATCTTGCAAGCATTTTAGCGGTGGCCAGATTATAGGTGAGGCTGGGAAGTGGTGATCAAAGACCAAACGCGCAGGGCGCGCCTTGACAAAATTTACGTTTCGATTCCTCACCTACTTTTGTGCCACTGCCAGCATCTTTGTATGCGGAGAACACCATGAAAGCAATTCAGACCAAACTGTTTTATGCTTTGTTGTGCGCCAGTTTGTTATTGGCGCTTGTGGGAATCCGGCCCGCTTCCGCGGCCACCCTCACGGTCACCAATGCGAACGACAGCGGCGCAGGCTCACTGCGTGACGCGATTTCGTCGGCGGGTTCCGGCGATACCATCACGTTCAATGCTTCGCTAAGCGGGAAAACGATCATACTGGCTTCCACCTTGACCATTGATAAGAACCTGACCATTGACGGCTCCTCACTGGCAACCTCCATCACCATCAGCGGGAACCATGCAGTGCAGGTCATGTATATCAACAGCGGTGAGTCGCTGACGCTCGATACGCTCACCATCGCCGATGGCTATAACATAAATGTCTATGGTGGCGGCATCGAAAACGACGGCACGCTGACGGTCACGGACAGCACCTTCTCCGATAATATCGCAGTAGGCGGTCCCGCCGGCGGCGGCACCGGAGGCGGCATTTTCAACATTGGCACGCTAACAGTGACGAACAGCACCTTCTCCGGCAATCAGGCAACCACCGGCACCAGCCCCAGCGGAGGCGGCATCACCAACGACGGCACGGCAAATGTGACCAACAGCACCTTCTCCGGCAATAGCGCGGATGATAAGGGCGGCGGCATCACCAACGGCGGCACGCTGACGGTCACGGACAGCGCCTTCTCCGGCAACTCGTCTCAGGAGGGCGGCGGCATCGAGAACGTCAGTGGCACGCTGAAGGTCACGGGCAGCACCTTCAGCAGTAACTCTGCAAGCTGGAATGGCGGCGGCATCGAAAACTATGACACACTGATCGTGACGAACAGCACCTTCTCCGGCAACAACGCATCGTGCAGCAGCGCTTCTTGCTCTTCTAACGGCGGCGGCATCTTCAATGAAAGAGGCGGCACGCTGACGGTCACGAACGACACCTTCTCCGGCAACCACGACTCGTGCAGCGGCACCTCGTGCACTGCCAGCGGCGGCGGCATCGCCAACGACGGTGCTGCCACGCTGAACCTGCTCGATACCATCCTTGCCGATTCCACCGGCGGAGATTGCAGCAACGCGGGGACTATCGGCACCGAGAAGAATAACCTGATCAAAGATGCATCGAACGCCTGCGGCTTGACGAACGGCACGAACGGTGACATCATCGGCTCGGATCCAAATCTCGGTTCGCTGGCCGATAACGGCGGCAAGACCAAAACGATGGCATTGCTGAGCGGCTCGCCCGCCATTGATGCTGGAGATAATGCAACTTGCGCGGCTTCACCCGTGGACGACAAAGACCAGCGCGGCGTCACGCGTCCACAACC
>JBJKOR010000331.1:0-2711 GCA_046707185.1 Anaerolineales bacterium
TCTTCACTAATCATTGTTTTTTCGTCAGTCTTTTGCTAATCTTTTTCTATTGTCTTAAAAGACTGAGGTATTCGCTGATCGGATAATAAAACTTCTATCCTATAGCCGTTGATAAAAAGCAGATAGATTGATATAATGGTCCATAGAATAATATATGGGAGTTCATAAACCAAATCCTGCTCATAGAGAAAAAAGGAGACAATACTCAAGAAGAGAAATCACAAGAATCCTGGGTTTGACCGGCTTGGGAGCTTTTACCATATCTTTTTTAAATGCCTGCTCTTATTTAATAAGTAGAATCTCTCCGACACCTACTCGTTTTTCCGCCACGCCTTCCAAAGCGGCTCCGCCTCCTCCCCCTTCCGCCACTCCGACACAAATTGAGCCAACCCCAGTTCCGGTGACTTTAACAGAATTGGGAATTAATGATCCGGCTTTATCAGCCGCTTTTGGCGGTATTGAGAAAACCATTACTCAAGAAGCCGGCGGAAGTTTTACTTTCAATAAAGTTGCCTCATATACGGGTGAAAATAAAAATACTTCATCGATAACTCTTAATAATCTAAGCTTCAGTAATCATCAGGAAATAAAGAATGCCTATTCCCCCGATACGGTCGACGGAGTAGATAGTCAAGGCAATAAAGTCACTCTTATCTGGGACAGTGAAAACAGTGTCTGGCGTATTCCCTATAATTTTGAAAATAACATTTCCTTTATGCCTGCTGGCGATCAGAAGATCGTCGTTGAATCGGCCTTACTTTACTTTAAAGATCATCCTCCCTTTGACGATCAGGCGGTTCAAAACTATAGAAATCTCGGAGGAGATTCCCTTTTATTCCAAGAATTTAATATCGATGGTGTCGGTCCAGGTAAAGAAGCTTATCTGAAAGCTAAAGGAAACGATAACGCCAAATTGACGGAAGCCCAGGAAACAATGAAGTTTACGGGCATGGGAGTATACGGATACATAAACGGTGTCCGTTACCTTATGCCGATTGTCGTCAATCTTGACCCTTCCGATCCTAAGAATCCCGATCCTAACGAATTCAAAGTCTTGATAGGTACAACCGGCGCCACCATCACCGATGGGGAGACCAATGAACAAATGGTGGCACAGTTAAATTCCATCACTCAATCTCCGAATGGCTTACTTTTTCCGCAAGCGATTCTTTATGGAGACGCAAACTTCCAACAAAAATTTCCCGTATTGGCCCAACTGCTTGCTTTACCGGGAAATGATCCAAGACAATTAGATGTTTTTAATTCTAATATAGATTCAAGAATGGCAGAACTAAATCCAGATAATCTAACTTCAGAAACTCCTTTATCTGGTAATGGTTATTTTTTTCAACTCGACCCAAAAATCCAGACAATGATACTCTATTTTTCCGAAGGGCTCACCAAACAGTAAATAAATTTTCATTTTCTACAGAAAGAACCATGTATAACGACTCATGTGAAATTTGGGTTTAGAGTTTTGAGATTAGTTCTGCTACTCTTTATCTATAAAGCGGGAACTTTTATTCTCCCACTCCCCTTCCTTTCATTATCAAAATATATAACTGATATAACAACGGATTGTAAACTTTATCCATCGCCTGCGCGGCGCGTTTGAGTCCGCCACCAAAGCCGCGCTTGAAGCGAACCTGCTCACAACAATTCCAGAAAATCTTCCGCTTCCAGCCGCGCCTGTTTCAGGATGTGCGCAAGTGTCGAACGCTTGACCGGTCGGTGCGCGGGAACCGTGATCTTGAGCAGTTCATCCGATATTCGTTTCTGCAGCCGAATATGGCTTCCCCGCTGACGGACCACTGTCCAACCGTCACGCTGCAAAGCTCTAACAATTTCCGCGTATGACAGGCTCGGAACTTTGCTCATACCTCGATTTCCTGTACAAGGCTTTGCTCATCCAAAATCCAATCATCCTCAACAGGCTCCAGATACAGCTCAATGGCTTCATGAATATTTTGTAACGCCTCGTCTTTGGTATTCCCTTCGCTAATGCAACCCGGCAAGGACGGCACATAGGCAGTGTAACCGCCTTCATCGCTTTTTTCTAGCACGATTTTGAATCGCATGGTTCTCTCCTTATCCTTACATCATTCGAATACTAAGCAAAATTGTACGGCAATTCAATCAACTGTAAATCATTGATCTTCGTTCTTCCTTCGTTTCATCCAGGTCAAATACAATCTATATAACAATGGATTATAAACCTTGTCCATCGCCTGCGCGGCGCGCTTCAACTCCCCGCCAAAGCCACGCTTGAAACGATAGACTCCCCATAAACCATCGCTTCGTTTTTCGAATTGAGCTTCGAGGGTTGCTTCGTCTTCGTCAGGCACGCCCCACAAATCATATTCTTCACAGCCGCGCCCTTTGGCCCAGCGCACGGCTTCCCATTGCAAAAGATACGTCGGCATACGATTGCGCTCTTCATCGTTCGACGCGCCGTAGACGTACCAGGCACGCCGTCCACGCGCAAAGACCATCAACGCCGCAAGTGGTTTATTTTCAAATTCAGCGACGAGTAACTCACACATTCCAGTTGTATGAAATAATTCATAGGCGCGGCGATAGTATTCAAGCGAATGCACGCCAAAACCATCGCGTCCGCCAGTAACTTGAATCATTTCATGAAATTCACCGATGTCGTTCCACGCACGAACCGTCACGCCTTTCTTTTCCGCGAGGCGAATGTTATAGCGACA
>JBJKOR010000332.1:0-6568 GCA_046707185.1 Anaerolineales bacterium
ATTGCTGCATCGTTGTAATCTTGCCCATTACCACGCACGGGCGAATCAAAAATAAAAAAGCGCATCCAACGATGCGCTTTTTTGTACCAGCGTAATTGCGAGACCTGCAAAGCAGGTTGTGGCAATCTCATGTAACATCCAATTGGCTGTTTGAGGAGATTGCCGCGTCGTAGCGCTAGTCTCGATATGCTCACTTCGTTCGCTACTCGACCAACGCGCCACTCCTCGCAATGACATCGAATCTAAAGTCCCGCAGCTTTTTTCAAAGTATCAGCCTTATCGGTCTTTTCCCAGGGGAACTCCACATCATCACGGCCAAAGTGACCGTACGCGGCAGTCTTGCGATAGATGGGTTGGCGCAAATTCAGATCACGGATGATCGCACCGGGACGCAGATCAAAAAGTTCAGTGACCAATTGCACAATTTTCTCGTCCGGGATTTTCGCGGTGCCGAACGTCTCTACATTGACCGAAAGCGGATGTGCCACGCCGATAGCATACGCCACTTGGATTTCGCAGCGGTCAGCAAGCCCGGCAGCGACCACGTTCTTTGCCGCATAGCGCGCGGCATATGCCGCCGAGCGATCCACTTTCGTCGGGTCCTTGCCGGAGAACGCGCCGCCGCCATGACGTCCCATGCCGCCGTAGGTGTCGGCAATGATCTTGCGCCCAGTCACACCGGCATCGCCCATTGGTCCGCCGATGACGAAGCGTCCGGTGGGATTCACAAAAACCTTCAGGTCTTTATCCACCATATCTTTCGGCATGGAAGGATAGATGACGTTTTCAATGACTTGCTCGGATATCTCCGCGTGTGAAATATCCGGGGCATGTTGTGTGGAAATCAAGACGGTATCGATGCGTTGAGGCTTGCCCTTTGAATATTGCACCGTCACTTGACTCTTGCCATCAGGTCGCAGCCACGGCATGGTTCCATCCTTGCGCATTTCAGAGAGTCGGCGCGTGAGCTTGTGCGCGAGGTAAATTGGCATGGGCATGAGGGTTGGCGTTTCGTTGCAGGCAAAGCCGAACATCATGCCTTGATCGCCTGCGCCGATCTTATCCAAGTCCTCGTCATCTCCGCCTTTTGCTTCGAATGATTTGCTGACACCCATGTCAATGTCGCCGGATTGCTTGGCGATGGCGACCAGCACGCCGCAGGAATTTCCATCGAAGCCTTTCTCGCTCGAGTCATAACCAATCTCAGTGATGACTTTGCGAGCCAGATCATCATAGTTGAAATTGGCATGTGTGGTGATCTCGCCCAGCATCATCACATAACCGGTCTTGGTCGCGGTTTCGCAGGCCACACGTGACATGGGATCCTGTTCGAGACACGCGTCCAACACGGCGTCCGAGATTTGATCGCAGATCTTATCGGGATGACCCTCCGTTATTGACTCCGAAGTAAACATCAATTTTGGAGAGGTCATGAAAGTTGTACTCATTGTTTTTTTGTTCCTTTCAGAAATAAAGAAATTGCCCTTCCGGTCTCGAAAGGGCAATTTATGCACAGAGCACGGCTGCCCTCTCATCTTCCAGAACATACTGCCGGAATTGGCACCGTGTAATTTAGTTGAGTAGTTTTTTCGTTTATTAGTTTCGTGGTTGCTTGCTTAACTATCTAACTAATAACTACATAACTATGCAACTAACACCGGTTGTCGAGGCATCACAGGGCCGGTCCCTCCGCCTCTCTGGATAAGAGTGCCGATTAGGCTTTTGTTGTTGCGGCATAATACCACAGGTAAGTTGATGCGTCAATTAAAAAATCGACCGCCGAAGTATTTCGGCGGTCGACAGTTGACCATTAAATTTTAGTTATCCGCTGCGCAGCGGAAGCCAACTTTGGGAGAATAGTCTCCTGTGTAGGCGGGGGTACCGGGTTGAGCATTGGGATTAGGCCCAAGCATGGAGGATCGATTAGCTAAGCGTATGGTGGCTGCATCATCCTGGAAGGTCGCGCCGCGAATCACACGGTAGAAATAATTTGTTCGTGCGATCGGGCCGGGCGGATTCATTACGATACTCTTGGAATAATAAGTGGGATCATAGAAATCATTGATCCACTGCGCTACATTGCCAACCATATCAAGCACTCCAAACGGACTGGCGCCTGCCGGATAGCTGCCAACTTTGGTCGTATCGCCTACCTGGTAATCGAAGTTTGCACGTGTGGAGTCAGGCGGCTCATTGCCCCACGGGTAGGTATTGAGGGTAGTCCCGCGGGCGGCGTATTCCCATTCTGCTTCGGTTGGCAGGCGGCGTCCTGCCCAGTTGCAATATTTCGTGGCCTCTGTCCAACTTACATTGACAACAGGATAATCGTTATATTGCGTGTTATTGAAGTAGGATTTCACCGTTTTGGAGGTGAGACTCAGAGGAGGATTACAAGCGCCTGCGTTTACGCATTGAAGGTACATGGCGTTTGTGACGTCAAACTTATCGATCCAATAGGCTGACATAGTCACCTTGTGAACAGGCTTTTCGTCATTTTGAGCATTTGGATCAATGCCGCCCATTTGGAACGTTCCAGCGGAAATATAGACCTCCGTCATGCCATCCTTCGAATTGCGAGTGGAACCTGGAGCCTGGTTCCCTGCTGGCGCGGCAGTTGGATTTAAAGGAACTGGCGTGTTGGTCGGAATGGCGGTTGCCACAGCGATCGGTGTGGGCTGTGCCTGGCCTCCACCCAATTGGCAAGCGGTGCCGATCAGTACAAGCACGGCCAGTATCGGAAATAATTTTTTCATCATAAGCCTCCTTTGCTTAGATGTTGACCAGTATAAGAGGATAGGAAATTTTTCCTATCCCCCAAAGGTCATAATTGAATGAGTTTTTGTTACTTCTTGTTACCAGTATACAGTATAATCTGGCTGTAGAAAAGTGAAGTTTGCAAAAATGACAGAACTTTCCTCCCCTTCAAACCCTGACACTGCTCATCGAGTATTTGTCGTCTGTGACCAGGATGCAACCGCGCCCATTTGGGGATATATCATCCGAGAGAAGGGCCTGGTGGCCATCTTGGAAACCTCTTCCCAACGAGCCATGGAACGCTCCATAGAGGAGATTCCGGATCTGGTTGTGATCGATGTGAACGCTCCTCATCCGAAGCGGATGGAACTATGCCGGAAATTTCGTTCTCTTAGTGCCAGCCCGATCCTGCTTTTTTTGCCGACCAACAACGAAACAGAAATCCTTGAAGCATATCAAAATGGTGTGGACGAGTGCGTAATCAAACCCATCAGTCCCGCCATCTTTTTGGCAAAGATTATGGCTTGGGCGCGTCGAAGCTGGATGGTGCCGATGAGTCCGGTGCAGACCGGCAAATTGAAACTGGACCCCGCTCGAAGGTCGGCGATTGAACCGAATGGGAACGAGATCAAGCTGACGAATTTGGAATTCCGCCTGATGCATTTATTGATGAGTCATCCGGGATATGTTTTCAAAAACGAAGAAATCATGCAGTCGGTTTGGGGCGCGGCCGGAGATTTGGCCGTGTTAAAGAATGTGGTTTATCGTTTGCGAAAAAAATTCGAGTCGGAGTCCGACAAACCATCTTATCTCATACAAACTTTTCCAGGCGGATATAGCTTTCAGGAAACTTAATGGTCACGGACTGCAAGGCGGGCTGTTTAGATTGTACGTGGGTTGAATATATGTGTTGATGGCTTTTTCCGCATCGCAATAGCCGGGATGAACTTTGAGTGCCTTGTTCCAGTTCGCCAATGCACCGCTTGTGTTCCCCTGGCTAAGAAGTCCATAGCCATGCCAGAGAAGCGCCTCTTCGGAATAGCTTCCCGGAATTACTTTGTAGGTGTCTTCTGTAATTTGAAGCAAATAGTCGATACGGCCGGCATTGTAATAGGCAAAGAACGGCCAAAATTGATAACGCGTCATGCGCTGCGGAAGTCCAATTGTGAATGCTTTATCAAAAGCTTGAGCCGCCTCCTTGTATTGACCAAAATAAACCAGACTACTTCCGAGATTGAACCAGTCGAAAGCATCCTTGGGATTCGCTGTAATTGCAGCTTGGGAAATGGCGAGTGCGTTCTTCCGGTTCTGATTCGGATCCCAATTTGCTCCCAGAATCGATTTAACTTCAGCTTCGTCCTTCGGAAAATAGATCACCATGTATAAATAGTTGAAAGGCTTCCAATCTGTCATTAACTTATCGTATGGGATTTTCTGATCGGGGCCGCGCAAAGGGTCCTGGGCCGTAAACATTTGGGTATGGTCATCATAGCCTGTGATCAGCAGATAATGCGCGTCCCACAGATCGTCATTGGGTCCCATGGCATCCTGAGCGGGAAGTGTAGACGCTTCTTCGATGATGACCGGGTAATTGGCTGCCAATAGCTGTTTGATCAAATCCACATTACCGGCCACACGGAATTCCGCGCGCAGCCAGCCGGCTTGATTCAATATAAAATAACGAAGCTCGTCCGGGTTGACATTTCGGTCTTGAGGAACCGGCTTGATGATTTTTGTAATATCGTCTTGAGTGCCTTGCCAGCCATACATGCGAAGCGCCATCGTGAGCGTGGCCGGACCGCAGTTGTTGATTCCCTGCAATTCGTATTTTGGATCTGGCAGGGAAACTTGCGCCGGTAGAGGCTTGGGCGTTGCAGTGGGTGTGCTCGTTGCGAGTGTAGTTGCCGCGGGCGATGTCGCTGTTGGAGGAAAAGGCGTGAAGGTTGCAAATGGCGTCGACGGTACAGGCGTCGGCATTTTGCCAACAGGGTCTACCGTATTTTGAAGATAGGTGCTCCAAACAATCAATCGCCATTCAAGACGGTTTTTGATGGCGGGGATTTGATAGAGTCCGAAAGCCAGTGCAATCAATACCACTAAACCTGCAAAAGCAAGGATGATCTTCTTAAGCATGGAAAAAGTTTACCAGATTTGAATAAGCGGTTTCTTAAATAAAAAATACCGCTGTGAACAACGGCGCGTTGACTGAGTCTTTGATTTATTTGACGATGGAACAGTGAAAAGCTATTGCTCCGCAGGCGCCCCCGCATCCGGCTCCCAATTTCGAACGCGCTCGAATAATTCATTCATGGGCATCAAATCAGATATCGGCACCGCCAGGTTTTTCGTGCGCGTCCGGCTGTATTGGAACACGCGGCTGCCTTCCTGAATCAAACTGGCGCGGCGGCGGAAATCGTCGCGTGTGATCCAACCTGCCAGGTAAATGTCCATGCCATAGACCCAGATGTTGCTCCACGTGATCGGTTCGATGAGATACGTTTCCTTGCGCATCGGGGAATAGATGCCCAGCCGTGCCGTTGGCTTGGATTCGACATGCACATAAGCCAGTGAATGGAAATCTGCATCGACTTCGATACGCGTACGCGGAGGAAGTTCGATCTGGTGCGTCATAAAATCCCGACCCGAAGTCTGCCCGCCGATTTCGAGCTTCAGCGTTTCACCCGATTCGGATTTCAGCACCAGCGGCCCAAGCGGAATCCAAGTACGCGGGCGCATCCAAGCTTTTGGCATGGTGTGAATCAGATAGGTCTGCTGATTCGCATCGACAGCTTTTTGGAAATCTTCCGGCGATGCCGCAATCAGACCGGTGAGAAAGGCAAAGAGATACAAATCGTTATTGGAGTGGCCTTCTGCGGCATATTGATCGAGGGGGACCAAAGCCGGGGCTTTGAGCATCAGTTCCGGGTCCGCGCGAAGCGCAGTGATTTGATCGCGGTGTGAGATGAGGAAGGATTTGATGTCACAGCGGTGTCCGCCGAGCGAAACGTCATAACGATCCGGATCGGTGAACGGCGTTGCGCCTTTGATGTCGAAAGGGATATTCTGTCCCGAGAGATGGCGTCGAAAGGCAAGTTCCACTGCCACACCTGCCACGATGCGGCGCAGACGGTCGAACGATGAACCGCCCATGCGGTCATACGTATGCGGCAGGGAACGACCCGCGTAGGCAATGCCGCCCTCGGTAAGGTCGGGTGTATAGGGATTACGAAGCAAATCAGAGACAACGACCATTATTATGATTCTACATCAAGGATTGCCTGGAGACGAATGACCGCAGATAGCGTATATGAAAATCTGCGTGTCCCCATAGACTACTGTTGCTCATGACGGTTGGCAGAATCTAAGAAAGACATCTGCCGAAACCGGCTTATAGCCTGATGAATACTTCTAGTGTACCAGTTATTCATTTCTGAATTGCAAACAATAATGATGAAACGTATTGCTCACCCAGGCGCTCCCCAATCCAAACGGTGCAAGCGGCTGATTATCCTGGCACCAAATCTTTTCATCTTTGAGCGTATACACCTTGCCAAGTTCACGTGCCAATTCCCATGCCAGCGGATAGATCTTTCCGCCCTTCTTCACGTTCTTGACAATGATCGTGAGATAGGCTTTTTCTTTTAGTAATGGCTTCAGCCCCGAATAAATCAAAACCAGCTTTTCCAAAAACTTTTCATAATCGTGGATATTGCCCACGTCTTTTGGATCGTCGGAATAAAAGACATCCAGCCTGGAAGAGGCGCGGCGTTTCTTCTGAGTCTCTGCGCCCTTGGCGTGCAGCATGTCCCAATAC
>JBJKOR010000333.1:0-5948 GCA_046707185.1 Anaerolineales bacterium
TGATGCAGGAGAGCATCACCTACAATACCTATTTGAAACGTTACGTGTTGGTGGGCATCAGCGCCGATCATCTCAATGGCCGGGACGTGTGGGGCTTCTACTATTCGTTTTCAAATGACCTGATACATTGGGCGCATCGCAAATTGCTGGTCGAGGTTCCATTGCCCTCGACCGTCAAGGATGCGGGGAATGATTTGTCATATCTGTATCCGTCCCTGCTCGACCCTGACAGCACCTCACGCAATTTCGAGACCACCGATGACACAGCCTATGTGTATTTCACTCGGAACAATTATGGGCAGGGCCATCTCAATCGTGACCTCATTCGCGTCCCGGTACAGTTCTTTGGAAGTGAAGCACAGGCACCGCAAGGTGCTTCGCCATTTCAACCTTAGCTGAAAATTATGCTCTGAATGGCTTCATATTTTTTGGGTATGTAAAAAATAAAAGGAAGAAGAGAGTGAGATGAAAACCTTAGGTTCTTTGAGATTGAAAGCGGCAGTTGTGTTGATGCTTCTGGCAATTTTGAATTCGGGCTGCGTCTTCAGCGATATTCTGGGCCGACTCGACACAACGCCGACCAATTGCGATTCGCCGACCTTTACGGTCACGCTCACAACGGATTTATCCGATGGCATCTGCAATTCGCAATGTTCGTTGCGAGATGCCATCCAGGCTGCCACCGATTGCCCTGGGCCTCACACGGTTCAATTGGGTCCACAGACATATACCCTAAGTGGGCCGGGCGATCCCCGGGGAGACCTAAAGATCACCAAGGACATGACGATTATCGGTCAATCGCAAGATCAAACCATCGTTCGCGGCGAGAATGGCTGGAGAGCCCGCATCTTCGAGGTGGAGCGCGGCGCCACCGTGACCATCAGCAACCTCACGATTACGGGCGGCCACGCCGACCTGGCAGGGTCGGTGTTTGCAGTTCCTGCCGGCTCCCCAACTCCCTATGACCCTGGAAGCGGAGGGAGCGATTCAGGAGGGGGCATCCTGAATTGGGGGACTTTAACCCTGGGGCATGTCACGATCCAGGGCAATGCCTCGCCGGATTTCGGCGGCGGCCTCTATAACGGCGGCGGCACGATCACCATGAACGATGTCATCCTCGATCGCAACATGGCTGCGGACGGCGGGGGAGGTTTTGCGAACGCAGGCTTGGCAACCCTGAATTCCGTCTCGGTGACGAATAATCGCGCCTGGGGCTACGACCATGATCTTCGCTGCGGCGGCGGAATTGTCAACATTGGAGGTTCCCTTAGTCTCAACGGGGGTGCTGTCTCCAGCAATTCCGGCAAGGAAGGCGGTGGGTTGTGCAATTCCAGAGGGGCACAGATCGAAGTGAACGGCCTGTCTATTTTCAGCAATCAGGCCCAGGAAAACGGCGGAGGCATTGCCAACTTTGGTGATTTGAGAATTGATACGGCAGACATCCATGATAACCAGGCCGATCAGGGCGGCGGGATTTGGATGTCCGAAAACCCCTATCGGGCTATTTATAATGTTTCTGGTCCACAACAAATAAACCTTAATGATACGACCCTTCATAATAATACCGCACATAGTTCGGGGGGCGGTCTCGATGTGGAACTCGGCACTTTCAGCATTGCAGGTAGCCAGATCACAGACAACGTTGCAGGCATGGGCGGAGGAGCCATTGCGCTGGGAGGACAGACAAACTTAGGCTGGAATCCCGGCGGGAGTATCGGTCTGAGCTCCATCATCGGAAATCAAGCCGGGTCTGTCAGCGGTAGCGGCCCGAGGAGTTTTGTTCCGGCTGGAGATGGAATCTATTCCCAGACTGCCGGGAATATAACAATCGTCAATGTTACCTTTGCAAACAACAGGTCAGATGCAGGCAACGGCGCCATCGCTGGCTTCGGGGGAAATTTCAGTCTTGAATATGTGACGATCTCCGAAAATTCCGGCGGTATGTATCTTGGACCTTATGCCAGTCTCCACATCCAACGGACTTTGATCGTAAATAATACCGGATGGAATTGCGATATTCCAGCCGCCGAGCCGGGGGTGATCGTGTCTGAGGGAGACAATCTTTACCAGGATCCAGGTTGTGAATCGTGGCTTACTGCCTCGGGAGACCTCGATCTCTCCAGCGCCGGAACGGACCCGGGCCTCGCTGGTTTGACCGACGATCACGGCCAACAGGTTTTCCCTCTGCTGCCCACCAGCCCCGCGGTGGATTACATTGCCGACACGATCGCTGGAACCTGCCGCTCTCATTCAGGCACGGATCAGCGCGGCGTATCGCGTCCGCAGGGAACCAAATGCGACGTGGGCGCCTACGAGCTGCAACTATCGACACAAAGCTTGTCTGTCACCCTGGTGCCTCTTGCGACAATCACCCCGACGGCGCCTGCCGCGCAGCCGCTGCTGACCTTCACTGAGAACGCCTTCTGCCGCAAAGGGCCGGGCACGATCTATGAAGATGTCACTTCATTCAACAAAGGACAGCAAGCTCAAGTGGATGGACAAAACGATTTCAGCCCGCGCTGGTATTGGGTGCGGGTTCCAGACTCAACGGATCACTGTTGGGTATCGGAAGTGGCTGTGCAAACCAGCGGTCCGGTTGACGCGGTGCCCGTGCAAGCCGCGCCGCCTACACCGATACCAACGAATACACCGAAGCCGCAAGTACTGGCTTGCTCGCAGATCACCAGTCAATCTAAGTGCAATGCCAATCCCGATTGTGAATATAAGGCTGGTCATTGCCAACATAAATAGTCGCTGGACGGTTGTAGGTTGCTGTGATGATAGAGTGAGAGGAGCAAGTAATGAACACTTCCGAGAAAATGCGCGCATGGGGATGGCGCTGTTTTACGTTGATGTGGCTGCCATTCATCTTCATCTTCATCGGCATGAGCAGCCTGCCGGATGGAAGTTACGCTTGGGCACAATTGCCCCTGTTAGCTCGAGTTTCTCTGGCTGCCACAGGCACGCTCCTCCTGCTTTCTGTGGCCCTGCATTTGGGCGCTTCCACGCTCAGTGCGAAAGAGAACCGTTTGATTCTGGCAAATGGCCAAGTGGCCCAGGCGACCATCTTGAAGATCCAAGATACCGGGGCAACTGTCAATCAGAATCCGGTGGTGCGCCTGATACTGGAGGTGCATCCATCTAGCGGTGACTCGTTCCAAGCCGAAACCGAACGCACAATTTCGCGGCTGGAAATCCCTCAAATCCAGCCAGGAAAAGTTATATCCGTCAAGTTCGACCCGCAGACGAAAGAAGTCGCAATACAGGATGCGTAAACAGTCAATTTGCGATTCCGCTCTCGCTGTGAATGCAACAAGAGCGGAAAATCCTTCAAGTCATAATTATCTTTCAGGGCTGCGCTGCGTTTTTTGACGAATGAAGTAAGGCATTCCGCCTATTCGATTTATTGGAGTTCTGGTTATGAGAATTAAAAATCTGGTTTCTCTATTTGTATTACTGATCCTATTGACCCCTGCCCTGCAGAGCTGCGGCATGGCGCTGCGAATTGACTGCTCTTATCACACTCTAACAGTCAACACGATGGATGATACTGATGATATGTTCTGCCGGACCAGCCGCTGCTCGCTGCGGGATGCGATATCAACCTCAAACGCTTGTCCCGGAACTCAGACTGTCAGCATTCCTGCTGGAACTTACACTTTAACCCACACGGGGACGGGCGAAGACCATAACAGCACAGGCGACCTCGATATCACCGCCAGTGTGACTATCGTTGGCGAAGGGAATCCGATCATCAACGGTAATCACAGTGATCGCATCTTCGATGTCATGCCCAGTACGACTGTGGATATCACTGGTCTGACCTTGACCAATGGCACAGCTGATGGAGGCGGTGCGATTCGCAATCAAGGTAATCTGACCCTTCACAATATGAATATCCACGATAACCAAACAACCTCGGATGTCCATGCGCCTGGCGGCGGCATCCTCAGCACAGGCGGTACGCTCACCATCGAAGACAGTCAAGTATTGAACAATAGCGCGGCATATGGAGGCGGCCTTGCCGTGGCGCATTACCCGGACACTACCAATCGCGCACCGCTCACGTTGACAATCAACGGCGCGACGATCAGCGGGAACACTGCCTCTGCCTCGGACGGATACGGAGGAGGCTTGTTCCTGCAATATACGGCCACGCTTGCCGGTTCCGATATCGGGCCTAATAATGTGGCGCAAGGCGGCGCCGGCATCTCCAATTCGGGAAACCTGACCCTGCTGAGTGATACGGTGCATGACAACCAGGCGCGTTCCGAAGGCGGCGGCATTGCGAATGCCGGCGATCTGCGAATGGAAAGCACCGTCGTCCGGAACAATACAGCGGCCGAAAGAGGCGGCGGGATCAGCAACTCCCACAATGCGGACATCAAATTTAGCGCCATTGTCAACAACACGCAACTTGCCAGCGCGTTAAGTACCAGAGGCGGTGGCGGTATCTACACCGATACCGTGGGTGGAACAACGATGATGAGCATCGTCGACTCGACCATCAGCGGAAACAATGCTCATGCAGCTTTTGGGGGCGGAATTGCCAACCTTGGCTCCTTGGAAGTAATTTACGCGACCATCGCAGGCAACGTTGATGGCGGACTCGACTCGGTCGATGGCGCCAATACATCCGTGCAGGCATCGGTCCTGGCCGATAACGGGCGGAACTGTGATCTCCCGGTGACATCCAATGGGTTCAATATCGACAGCGGGGTCAATTGCGGTTTCGATCAAGCCAGCGATCTAAACAGCACCGACCCGCTGCTCAATCCGTTAAGCGCCTCCGGCGATACGTTTATTCAGACTTTTGATACTGATGCTCCCAGTCCAGCACTCGATTCGATTGATGAGACTGCCTCGGTGTGCGCTGACCTTGGACATCGCGTGGGCGACCAGTTGGGAACCGGCCGTCCACAGGGTCCGGGTTGTGACCGCGGCGCGTGGGAAGCTCCAACGGCTTCGGCTTCTGTTCCCATAGTTATCGCCTCGCCAACTGCCACAGCCACCGCGGTCCTTAACGAAAAGTTACTGCTTACGTTTACAGAGAACGCCTTTTGCCGCAAGGGACCGGGCACTGCGTATGAAGATGTCATCACTTTTAACAAGGGCCAGCAAGCGCAGATTGATGGGCAAAATGATTTTAGTCCGCGTTGGTATTGGGTACGGATTCCGAACTCAACAGATCACTGTTGGGTATCTTACATCGCAGGCCAACCGAGCGGCCCGATTGATGCCGTACCGGTGCAGGCCGCACCGGCCACGCCCACCCCTCAAGTAAAGAGCGGTGGAACGTGCAAGTTAAGCGTAAAGGCTTGTGCGCCAAAGAAATTCAACCCCGCGAATTGTACTTGTTACTGAGAAAGCATCGACAAAACTTCGATAGAACGTGAGGTAACATCTCAGTTGCAGGCCTGATTCAAGACACAGCAAATTCGCCCAGTCCTTCGATTCGTTGTTACGAAAGACTGGGCGATTGGAACTTTACTTACTATTTGTGAATCTTCTCTTCGATCCTATTTTGCTGCGGACGCAAACGTCACATCCGTGGGCATACCGGGTTTCAGCTTTCCATTGGCATTGTCAACCGTTAATTCGATGGCGTATACCGTTGTCTGGCGTCCTTCCTTCGTTTGGACATTCTGCGGCGTGTATTCCGGTTGATTTGCAAACTTTGTAACCTTGGCGGGGAAAGTTTGGTTCGGGAACGAGTCGACGCTCAAGCTGGCTTTTTGTCCCAAACTAATTTGTCCGTATTGAGTTTCTGGAATATAAACGGTCACCTTCAGTGTATTGAGTTGACCGATGGTCAAGGCAGTCATTCCGGCCTGCAGCACTTCGCCCGGTTGGATACTGCGAGTCAATACAACGCCATCGATCGGGGAGGTAATCGTGAGCTTATCGATCTGTGTATTGATGGAATCTAGATTCGCCTGCGCCGCGAG
>JBJKOR010000334.1:0-4078 GCA_046707185.1 Anaerolineales bacterium
TCACATATTTCTCGATGCCGAATAGCTTGAAATATTTGATATAAAGGTCTACTACTCCCAGAAACTCCTGCTCAAACTGATCTTCCGCGACATAGATGTGAGCATCATTCATCTGCATCGAGCGGACGCGCATCAAGCCGAAGAGTTCCCCGGATTTTTCATAACGGTAGCACGTTCCGTATTCCGCCAGGCGAATCGGGAGGTCGCGGTATGAACGCCCTTTCGATGCGAAAATCTTATGATGCATCGGGCAGTTCATCGGCTTGACGTAATACTTCACGCCTTCGAGTTCCATCGGCGGATACATTGACTCGGCGTAATAGGGCAGGTGTCCCGAACGAATGAACAGATCTTCCTTCGTCAGATTCGGCGTTCGGACTCGCAGATAACCGGCCTTCTCTTCCATTTCTTTCGCCAGCTTTTCCAGCTCCTCGATCATCACGCCGCCGTTCGGCAGCCAGAGCGGAAGCCCCGGCCCGACTTCTTCATCGAACGTAAAGATTTCCAACTCTTTGCCCAGCTTGCGATGATCGCGCTTTTTGGCTTCCTCGAGCTGCCAAAGATAATTGTCGAGGTCTTTCTTGTTTTCCCAGGCCGTGCCGTAAATGCGCTGAAGCATCTTGTTGTGTTCATCACCGCGCCAATACGCACCGGCCACGTTCATCAACTTGACGGCATCCGGCTTGATCTCTTTTGTATTGGCGACATGCGGGCCGCGGCATAAATCCACAAACGAATCTTGTTTGTAGATCGAAATCTCCGGCTTCTCTTTGAGTGGATTGCCGTATTCATCGAAGCCGCCTTTTTCGAGACCTTCGATCAATTCGATTTTATATGGCTGGTCCTTGAAGATCTGGCGCGCCTCATCTGCCGAGACAACTTCCTTCTCGAACTCGAACTTGCCCGCGATGATTTGCCGCATCCGTTTCTCGATTTGCTCCAAATCTTCCGGCGTCAGATTGCGCGGCAAATCGAAATCATAATAAAAGCCGTTTTCGACCGGCGGCCCGATGGTAACCTTTCCATCCGGGAACATCTCCAGTACTGCCTGCGCCATGATGTGCGCGGCGGAATGTCGGATGCGATAAAGATGCGAATCTTCGTAGCGTTCCTGTACTTCTTGTTCTGACATTTTTGCTTCCTTTCTGCCCCCCACCCTGCCTCCCCCAAATCCTGTGATTTGGGGGAGGTGCCGCTTTAGCGGCGGAGGGGGTAACAAATAAAAAAATTCTCGCCCGAATACGGGGCGAGAATTTACTTCACGCGGTTCCACCCGATTTATGTCGCAGACCCTAAAGGTCTCCGAGACCTTTAGGGTCTCTCACGACATATCTCTTTGGGCTGATAACGGAGCCAACCGTTCAACTTATTCGCTGACAGCTGATTGCTGAAAGCTTTCAGTTTTACGCTCGCGGGTGGTTTTCAGTGGTTGTCTCTGGAACAGGCTCTCAATCGTCGGCTTGTTCTCCCTGTCAGAAGCGGGAGCCGCTTACTCGTCCCGGTCGCTGCGTTTATTTATGGATGACGGCAATTATATGTTCAATCCTAAGTCTGTCAAGGACAAATTTGAATTTTGCTTTATTTTATGGTTACTTGGATGGTCGCAATATCCACTATCTGATCTGTGCGGACGACTTGCAACTGCACCGCGTACAAGCCGCTCAAGTTGGTGGTGTCCCAGGTTGTCAGGACGTTATCGTTGACCGGCGTCGTTGAAGCGCTGCCAATCTGAATCCAATTTTGCGGATCGATTCCCTGACCGACCAGCACGCGATAACTGCTGAAATTTTCACCGGCGGCTGTGCCTTTGATTTGCACTTTACCGCTTACTTCCGCGAACAAGGCGGGGGCGATGATATTCGCATTTGGATTGACCTGCGGCGGTTGAATCGCATCGTACGCTGTAGGCGCAATGGGGATGTTTGCAGATTTTGCCCAAGCCTGCGCTTCCGGTGGGATCATCATGAACACTTTGTTTTCCACCAATTGCGGCGGCGTGAAGACCGTTGCCAGATAACCGGTTTCGCGGTTGATTTCAAAGCTTTTATACAAAGTGTCCGATTGAACCGGCTCGTTGCCGTTCAGAAAAATTTCACTGACAATCGAAGGGCAATCCTTGGTTGGCAATAGACCGGACGGGTCGCAGACGTTCATGGTGGTAATCCCGGCTGGCATAGCCCAGCCTTCTGATGGGAGCGATTGCGTTGCAGTCTGCATCAACGCGCTCCACAAGCCCACGGAAAGCTGCGGCGAAAGGCGCGGTTCATCCGTTGCGTGGTCCGCTGTCCACACCGCGACCAAACGTGCAGGTGTATAACCAACCGTCCAGAGATCATGGCCGTCGACGGTTTGCCCATATTTCACGGCCGCGGTCTTTCCGATCTCGGATGAATTTGGATGTCCGAGACTCGGCCAGCGCGCCGGTTCATCGCTCAGGATGTTGTTGATGAGATATGCCAATTGCGGCGTGGTCACGGGCTGGGCTTGCGGGTTGGTTTGGTCAAGCCAAATGGAATGGTCAAGCCCCTCGACGCGCAGCACCGTAAAAAGTCCGGGTTGACCGTAACGCACCCCTTGCGCGGCGAAGATGTTGTACGCAGTCGCCATATCCCGCAGGGAAAAAGCCTCGCCGTTGAGTCCAAAAGAAGATTCGGTTTTTTGAATCGCGTCGCTGCCCATCTGATTTGCGATGGCCGCGCCCGGCACGAGATAATCATTGATCAGTGCGATGCGGGCGCGCACGGGCCCATGATATTGTCCATCGGGATTTTGTGCGCTGCTCGTGGATGGAATATCCCAAACGAGGGACGCCGGACTCATGCCGCGCGTGAAGGCGGTCAGATAAACAAACGGCTCCATCAGCGACCCGGGATTGTGCGCCGTTAAATTGGCCGTTTCATCGCCCCGCAGCGTCTCGCCGACCGCGGCCAGGATTTGTCCCGACTCCGGATCGGTGATCAGCGCGCTGGCGGACGGTTCGGAAAGATTCGTTCCGGGAGGTAATGAAGGCAGGAGTTGAGCCGCGCTGCAAGCTGCATGATCCGGTGTGTTCGCCAGGCGATGAGCGTATACCAGCGTGGCACAGGATGCCTGAGCTTGCAAATTGTAATCGAGCGTGGTGATGATGTTCAGACCGCCGCGTTCGATTCGTTCGCGCGTGAATTGCTGGTCCAGTTCATTGATCACCAGATTGACGAATGCCGGAGCAAACATATTTGCCGGTGATGGTGACTTTACATTTGGAATCGAGAATTGAGACAAAAGATAAGTTGCTTCCTGGTCTGAAATCATTCCCAGCGCCTGCATGACTTTGAGCGTATCTTTACCGTGCTGGATGGCAAGGTCGCGCGCATCGAAAGGATTCAGAGTCGGCGCCTGACTGATGTCTGCCAATACCACGGCTTCAATGGGAGTCATCTCGAACGCAGGCGTATCGAAATAAAGTTGGGAGGCCGCATTCGCTCCAAAAGCGTAGTGACCGTAATCGGCGGAATTGAGATACCACTCCAGGATTTGTGTGCGTCCATATTTGGCGGTGATCTGCGCGGCGAGAATCCGCTCGCGGATGGCGCGTCGAATTGTCGGCGATTCGTTATAGAGCAATAAATTCGCGACAAGTTGCTGTGCAATCGTTGGATGAGAATCAGGGTTTTGCCAGCCAGTGAGGGTGTAGCCGGAACTCCTCCAAAAGTCGGGTTGGGCCGCGGCCACTGTAGCCTGCGCGAGAAAATCCGGGAGATGCTGCGGACTTTGCGGATTGAGAGGCAGATACCGACGCGGCGAGTCGCCCGCGTTGGCGGGTGCAAACGTCCTCAGGAGATGCTGGCCGCTGCGGTCATAGATGCGCGTTGGTTGGAGCAAGAGGCCATCCGGTGGATTGAGAAGCGTGGGGAGGATTTCAGGGTTGGGAAGATTACTGGTCAGATTGGCGTATGCCAACGCACCGAATAGAATCGCCAACGCCAATACGAATGAAACGATGATGCCCAGACCCACGCCGCCCATGCGCCAACGCGTAGCGCGGGTGCGGTGTTGTTCGGCGCGGCGTGCGCGGCGGCGTTGGACGATGGATTGGGTT
>JBJKOR010000335.1:0-2705 GCA_046707185.1 Anaerolineales bacterium
ATAGTGGAAGATTCTCCTGCCGAAATCAAGCGACTGATTCCGGGCGATCTGCTCGAATTCACGCCCTCCGATTTTTCCTCAGTCGTCAAGCTTTGCAATCAATTAGATGGCGTGCTTGAAGTTCAAACGTATGGTGAGAAACTGCATATCTTTGTGGATGATGTTTCGAAGCGCAAAATACAAATCGAGACAGCGTTGAAATCTCAGGGAATCTCATACGATAATTTGCGTGAGATCGAAGTGCGAATGGAAGAAGCATTCATCAGTTTGATTCGGCGTGAGCAAGAAAATAATGTTGAGCAGGATGTAACGGTTGGAGATACCCGATGACTGCTGAACCGTTCGCCAGGCAAAATCACGAATCTCCCATCCTTGTTCAAAACCTGACGAAGCGCTTCGGGAGCTTCACTGCGGTAAATGATATTAGTTTCAGCGTACAAGCTGGTGAGGTGTTTGGCTGGCTTGGTCCCAATGGGGCAGGGAAGACCACCACGATCCGAATGCTGCTTGGACTAATCAAACCCACCTCCGGTGAGGCGTTTGTTTTAGGCTTCAATTCCGCCACGCAAACCAAACGGGTTCATGCTCATGTGGGCTACATGTCGCAGCAGTTTACGCTGTATAACGATTTGACGGCCATGCAGAATATTCGTTTCTATGGCGGCGTTCACGGCTTGAAGCCGGATGAACTGCGTCAACGCATTGCGGAGATCATTCACATGGCGGGACTGGAAGGGCGCGAGAATGTGCTGACTGGTAGTTTGTCCGGTGGGTGGAAGCAGCGGCTTGCGTTAGGCTGTGCCATTGTTCATCATCCTAAAGTTGTTTTTTTGGACGAACCCACGGCAGGGGTTGACCCAATCAGCCGCAGGCAATTTTGGGAGTTGATTTATCAGATGACTAAGGAGGGCATCACGGTTCTGGTGACGACTCACTATATGGATGAAGCAGAGCTATGTCAACGCGTGGGTTTCATTACGGGCGGAAAATTGGTTGCGCTCGATTCGGTCAGCCAGTTGAAACAAACGCAAATGCGTGGTCAGGTGCTCGAGATTAATGTCCTTGATCCTGAAAAAGCTGTGCGGGTCTTGAAAGCCGCCCAACAAAGTAAACAGCTTCCCCTCAATGAAGTCGCTTTATACGGTGCGCAAATTCACGCGGTCGTGCTGGGTGCCCAGGAATACAAAGATACGATTCGGCGATTATTGATGGAGGAAAATGTTCATGTCAACTCCATCGAATGGATTGCGCCCACATTGGAAGATGTTTTTATTTCGTCGGTTAAAGCACCTTTCATTACAACGTAGTAAGGCATTGGGTTACATCAAATAAGAAACTATATTTTCAAGGAGCAGAACATATGCAAAATAGAAGACCTTCTCCGATGATCATCGTGCTGGCGGTGTTGGTGATTGCCGCGGTCGGATATTTCGTTTATCAAAGCTGGAGCCAGAACAACGCCGCTTTGCAGTTGAAAGCTTCGGGGACCATCGAAGCAACCAATGTGAATATTGCGCCGGAATTGGCGGGCAAAGTCAAGGATGTGCTGGTGGATGAAGGACAGAGCGTTCAATCCGGTGAAGTGCTGATGCATCTGGATGACACCATCCTGCAAGCTCAGAAGGAACAATCCGTGGCGGCGCTGACGGTTGCACAATCTGCCGCTTCCACCGCAGATGCGGCTTTGGCTTCTGCTCAGAATCAATATACCCTTACTTTGCAATCTTCGCTGGTCGCAGATAATTCGCTTTACAACCAGTGGGTGACGAATCGGCCATCCGATTTCAATCTGCCGCTTTGGTATTACACCCAACCAGAGCAGATGAGCGCGGCACAGGCCGAAGTGGATGCCGCGCAGAAGGCGGTCACCGATGCGCAGAACAATTTGACTTCTATTGAGAATTCTGCCGCTGGTAGCGGATATGTAAAGATCGAGACCGATCTGGCAAATGCGGAAGCCAGCTATAACGTAGCCAACGATTTGAACAATCGTGTTCAGAACGGCACGAATATTGATCAATTGACTCGTTTTGGGTTGTATCAATATGCCAAACAGCAAAACTATCCAACTACCAAGAATGATTACTTGATCAATGCCAATAACATCAATCAAAACATCAACGATTATGCCCAAAAGCTCTTTGATGATGCCAAGGCAAATCTGAAGGATGCCGAGAACGCCTATAACGATGCCTTGACCTCGCAGGCCGCTAAGGATGTCTTGAAGGCGCGCGCGGCGATCAGTCTGGCGCAGGAACGCTACAACACGGCGGTGGACTATGTCAATCAAGTGCAGACAGGCAATATGTCACCAGCTGTTTCCACGGCCCAACAAGCGGTCGATCAGGCCAAGGCGGCGGATAATCAGGCGCATGATGCGGTTCAGCAGGCGCAAGCCAACGTCGATTTGATCAATGCTCAACTCTCCAAGCTCACTATCACTGCGCCGATGGATGGCGTCATTTTGACTCGCAACGTGGAGCCTGGAGAGTATGTCCAGCCGGGAGCGGATGCGTTGACGATGGCGGATATCAGCCACCTGACGATCACGGTGTATGTGCCGGAAGACTTATACGGACAAATCAAACTGGGCATGGCAGCTACGATGAAAGTGGATTCATTCCCGAACAAGACGTTCAATGCGACGGTGAGTTACATTTCGGATCAAGCGGAATACACGCCGCGCTATGTGCAGTCGGTGGAAG
>JBJKOR010000336.1:0-1602 GCA_046707185.1 Anaerolineales bacterium
GAATAGACCAAACCACCGAACAGACCAAACAGACCAACCCCATGAGTAAAATAAAGCGACAGAAAAAGAATGTGCAGGATTTGGCTGCCCTTCTCCGAGAGGAATTGCCGCGTTTGCGCCAAGAATATCGCGTACGATCACTCGGTTTTTTTGGCTCCTATGTCCGAGGCGAGCAACGCAAAGGAAGCGATCTTGATGTATTGATTGAGTTTATTGAAGTCCCTGGGATGATACGTTTCCTTGATCTCGAAAGAGAACTCTCTAAGCTTCTGGGAATATCGGTGGACCTAGTGCAGAAGGAAGCGCTCAAACCTGCTATTGGCAAACGGATACTTGAAGAGGTCTTTCCTGTATGAAAGGGGAGCGGTTGATAGAGGACTATCTCCGGGATATACTCAACGCAATGGATAAGGCCGAGGAATTTATCGGTGGGATGGATTTGAATGCGTTCAGCAAGGATGATAAATCTGCCTTCGCAGTCGTTCGCAGCCTCGAAATCATAGGCGAAGCCGCTAAAAAAATACCTGCTACCTACCGAAGGCGATATACCGGCATCCCATGGAAGAGTTTAGCGGGCATGCGGGACAAGTTAATCCATGATTACGTCGGTGTGAGCCTGGAAGTTGTCTGGCGAACGGTTAAAGAAGAAATCCCTGTCGTGCGCCCAATGCTTATTGACATGTTACAGAAAATACAAGAACGCGAATAGGCATGGAATAGACCAAACAAACCAATTGGCAACGAATTACACAGATTGCAAGTCAAATAGATATTCCGCGCGCAGCGCTGAGGGTCTTTTCATGATTGGGAATCCCCAATCGTGAAAAAATAAACTCTATTTTAAAAATCCGCGTAATCAGCGAAATCCGCGCCAAAGAACAAAAGAACAAAAGAACAAAAGAATTTTAGGTATGGATCACACATACCGCTTCGCGGTGCCCTTTGTTATAAGTGATATAGAAGTTTAACTGTTTTT
Organism: Anaerolineales bacterium; assembly: GCA_046707185.1. Lineage (GTDB taxonomy): Bacteria > Chloroflexota > Anaerolineae > Anaerolineales > Villigracilaceae > Fen-1038. The sequence goes on from JBJKOR010000336.1 coordinate 977, forward strand.
TATCGAATAACGATTAACCGATAACCGAGCGGCCCATAATGGTGCGGAAATGAATATGAAAAGGTACATCTATTGGAAAGAGGAAGATATGTGGCTTGGATACCTCGATGAGTTCCCGGACTACATAACTCAAGGGGAATCCTTGGAAGAACTTAAAGAAAATTTAAAGGATCTTCATAAAGATCTATCAGGTGGATATATTCCTAACGTCAGGCGAATGGCTGAACTGGATGTTGCGTGAAACGAAGAGACCTCATCAAAGAATTAGAAAAGACAGGATGTTTTCTTTTACGCCATGGTGCCAAGCATGACTGGTATCATAATCCCAAAACTAAGATGTCTCAGCCTGTTCCTCGACACAATGAAATTAAGGATTTTCTTGCAAAACATATTTTGAAAATGTTGAAGAAAGAATGCTGAGATCTGAAATGCGGCCTGGTGGGCTATTTCTAGTGAGTTGGCATTTTGCAGCCAAGGATAAAGAAAACAATTTTTTGGCACGGATTGCGCGGATTTCGCGGAAAAGAACAAATTAACGCTTCGCGAAAAATTAAATACAGTTCATTGGCACGGATTAACACGGATTGCACGGTCAAGAATATGTTTTGCGTTTCGCGCAGAATCTT
>JBJKOR010000337.1:0-1009 GCA_046707185.1 Anaerolineales bacterium
ACGGCATCACATCCGGATGAACCGCGAAAGGGTCGCGGTTTTGGATCTCGATCAACACATCGAACGTAGGCGGGGCGCGTCGTTCGAGCACGGTCTTCTGTGTGCCGCGTCGACGCGCTTCTTCATCCGATAACGTCACCGCTTCGATGCCTCCAACGAGATCGCTCAACGTTGGATTCAACAAAAGGTTATCGAGCGTGTTGCCGTGCGCCGTGCCGATCAGCTGCACGCCGCGCTCGGCGATGGTGCGCGCCGCCGCGGCCTCAAGTTCGCGTCCGATCTCGTCAATGACGATGACTTCAGGATTGTGATTCTCAACGGCTTCGATCATCACTTCATGTTGCAGCATTGGCTCGCGCACTTGCATTCGGCGCGCCTTGCCGACCGCGGGATGAGGTACATCGCCATCGCCGCCGATTTCATTCGATGTATCCACAATGACCACGCGTTTGGTTTCAGCGAGGATGCGCGCGGCTTCGCGCAATAAAGTTGTTTTGCCAACACCGGGGCGTCCGAGGATCAACACCGATTTGCCCGCTTCGATGATGTCTTGAATGATGTCAACGGTTCCATACACGGCGCGCCCGACTCGCAGGGTCAAACCGACGATGTGTGTTCTTCGGTTACGGATGGCAGAAATACGGTGCAGTGTGCGCTCGATACCGGCGCGGTTATCGGCGTCGAATTCACCGGTGCGTTCATCCACGTAATCAATTTCGGCGCGCGTCACTTCCGATTCGCGCAAAACAATTTCGCGATCCACGAAACGCGCGGTGGGCACGCGGCCCAAATCTAAAATGACCTCGAGCAGATACTCGCTATCGTCCGCCTTTTCCACCGCGCGGCGGATATCAGCAGGCAGTACATCGAGAAGAGCCTCGAGATCATCGGTGATTTTTAATTGTGTCATATTTGATTCTCTTTCAAGCACGGTGTGTCCGTGCCTGCTTAATTATACGATAAGTGGAAAACTTATTTATGAATCCTGCTTACTCGTGAAGGTTGCACG
>JBJKOR010000338.1:0-5959 GCA_046707185.1 Anaerolineales bacterium
GTAATGGATATCGGGAGAATGGTGTAAATTGCTCCCTCCACGGAACCCGCTGCTGCGGCAAATGTGGAAAGGATTCCCAATGCCACCAACACCCACCACAAGATCAGCCAGCCGTTCTTTTTGCCGAAGAAACTCTCACGCAGCGGATAGAATGCCAGCGCAAAGATCAGTCCGCGAATGGGCTGAAGCCCGACTCCGGCGGCCGTCCATGGACTGCTCGTCGGGCGCATGAAGCAAGCCAACGCGCCTGATGTGAATGACTCGGAATAATGTAACAGGTTGAGTGCCAGAATTCCCATCAGGAAATAAGTGAGCGTGTGCACCACACTGGTTTTGACGATGAGACTCCACAAGGTAGGTTGATTTGATGTACTCATTTTCGTTTTCCTTGTTATTGTGATATGGGATTACTTTTCCTCCGTTAGCAACGGCTTCAACATATTGATCAATTCATCAGGCGAAGCGCCTTTGTGGATGAACATTGCACCGGCTTTCTTGGCGGCAGCCGCGTTTTCCGCGTCCACGCTCAGTAGAATCACTTTCAGGTTGGAATATGCCTTTTGAAGCAGTCGGCACGTTTCGGGCGCGGGAGAACCGTAAAGTCTCCAATCAAGCAACAGAAGATCGGGTGGAGTGTCTGCTAACATGCGGATGAGAGTTTCGACATCCTCCGCTTCGAGAATACCGGTAATCCCCAGCTTGCGTTGAAGCAAAAGCATAAGCGCTTTGCGCGTGGAAGAATCAGGATCAGCAATTAGTATACGAATCATACATAACCTCACTCGTAGTGTATGACGAGCGAGGCTATAACATACCTGACTTTGGTTGAGTTTCTTACTAGCCGGAAGGATAGTGTCATGCCAACTTCTGTTCGATTGCCGCCTTGACAGCTTCGACGCGGCTATCCACACCCATTTTTTGAAAAATATTAGAGATGTGGAATTTGACCGTGCCCAAACTGATGACAAGTTGTTCTGCAATTTCGTTGTTGTTGAGGCCGTTCACCATGCACTTGAGTACATCGAGTTCCCGGTCGGTCAATTGATTGCCGGGAATTTGCGGCTGTGCAACGGACTGTGCCAATGCTTGTGTGGCTTCCGGCGAAAGCGTCATCTTTCCTGCACACGCCGAACGGATGGCGTTTGCCAATTCAGATGCGGTGATATTTTTTTGCAGATAACCGATGGCGCCCGCCTGCAAGGCGCCTTGCACCATATTTTGTTCGGAGAAGCTTGTGAGTGCGATCACTTTCACCTTTGGATATTTTTGATGAATCTCGCGTGTTGCGGCAATGCCATCCACCTCAGGCATCATCAAATCCATCAGAACGACGTCCGGATTATGAAGCGAAACCATTTGGACGGCTTCTTTGCCATCCGATGCTTCGGCCACAAGCTGAAAGTCCTTATAGACTTTCAGGAATTTACTCAATCCACTGCGGACCACCGCATGATCGTCCACAATGATCAATTTGATCGTCATGTTGACTCCTTTGCTGATTGTCCTTCAACGACTTCACCACCGAGTCTTTCTGCGCTATTCCATGTTACGCTGACCGTTGTTCCTTTGCCAGGTTGGCTGACCACTTCGAAATCTGCGTCGATGGTTTGTGCGCGTTCGCGCATAATCCTCATGCCAAGACTGGTCGGTTTGATTTTGGAAAGATCAAAGCCCGTGCCGTTATCGATAATTTCCATGTGCAATCCCGTACACGAAATGATGAGATTGATATTCACCTGTGTGGCCCGTGAATATTTGACGATGTTGTTCAGGCTCTCTTGCGCGATGCGATACAGTGCAACCTTGACTTCAGGTGGAAGTTTGCAGTCTCCTTCGATGGATAAATTGACGGGCAAGCGGGCGCGGCCAATCACTGCTTCGCTCAACTGCTTGAGCAGGTCTTTAAAGCGCGATTGTGTCAGCGCCGCGGGACGCAGTTCGAGCAGGAGTGTCCGCATTTCGGCTAGTGCGCCGCGCGTGAGTTGTCGTAATTCTTCAGTGGATTGTTTTGCTTCTTCGACATCCATTTCCCATAGATCAGGCAAAACTTCGGCGATCAGGCTGGCGGAGAATAATGTTTGCGTGACGGCATCGTGCAGGTCACGCGCTAGGCGTGCCCGTTCGCTGGTCACTGCTTCCAGTGCGGCATTCTCAGCGAGAGCCTTTTCCGCTTTCTGCCGCTGTGCAATTTCATCCTGTAAACGTTCGTTGATCTGCTGCAACTCACTCGTCCGTTCTTCGACGCGCTGCTCCAGTATGCGGCGGTATTCGCCTTCCTGTGATGATAATTTCTGCGCTGCCTGCTTTTCCTCCGTAATATCTTCGATCAGCCCAATCAGATATTGCAATTTATCGTCCGCGTCGCGCACCGCCGAAAAATTCACGCGACCCCAGAAGATCGTTCCGTCCTTGCGGACATAGCGTTTTTCGATGACATATTGCTGTCGTTTGCCTCCCAGCAATTCCTGGAAGAGAAGCTGATCGACATAACGATCCTCTTCAAGCGCCAGCTGTGAAGAATCCATACGCTTCAATTCCTCTTCAGAATATCCCGTGATGCGCTGCGCCGATGTATTGATGGTGATGGCATGATGATCCAACCTCATCAAAGCCACGCCAACGGATGCGCTTTCGAATACAGCGCGGAAACGCGCCTCCGACTTGCGCCGTTCCTCTTCTGCTCGTTTTTGTTCTTCGATATCATCCACCATGCCGACCAGAAAACGCGGTTTGCCATCCCGTCCGCGCACAACGGACATGGTCACGTGCGCCCAAAACACCTCGCCATTCTTTCGAATGTAACGGCGATCCACTTCGTAGGAATCACGTTGCCCGTTGACCAGCGCATCGAACAACATCGTTGAATCGTTTAGATCATCAGGATAAGTTGCTTCGATTGGGCTTATCCCGATGAACTCCTCCCGTGTTCTCCCGAACGTGCGGCAGATGGCCGGATTGGCATCGATGATTCTGCGATCCAGGCCCATGATCCCAATCCCGATCGCCGCATCGTTGAACATGGCTTGGAAGCGCGCCTCGGCTACGGAAAGCTTTTCCGCGGCGCGGTTTGCCAGCGCTTCCTCCGCCATCTTGCGATGGGCGATTTCTTCCTGCAAAGTCTGATTCGCGATCCGCAACTCTTCGGTGCGCTCTGCGACCTGCTTTTCGAGCAGTTCGTGTTGTTGCAGTGTGATGGATCGAATGCGTTCCGCGGAAAGCAAAATTCCAACGGACAAGATCAGTACCAGACCGCGCAAGAGCCACGTTTCCCACCAGGAAATGTTTGGCGGAATCAACTCGAAGAACTCTGCCAGCACAATCGCGAGCAGAACGGCAAGCAAAGTCACGATGACGGCAGTAATATTGCGCATGAAATTCGGAAATGTCTCTCCCAAAATATTCTAGCACCCCCCTTCCTGTTTTCCACAGATTTTTTCAAAACTCATGACATGTAACCACCAATGGAGGATAAATTTCATCGCCGAGTCGATGTTGTCAATTAACAAATTAACCCGGCAATAAATTTTTGCACTGGGCGAAGTCGAAATGCGAGCGGACACTAAGCGCAGGCGAAGTGGAAGTCGAAGCGCATGTTTTGGGCACAATTACGTCTCGACTACAGCTTTCGACATACACGAAAGCCTCCGCTCGATGCGAAAGGATGTTTGTATTCTTACTCATAGGCCAATGTATCACGCACGGTGAGACTCGAAGCGCGGTGTGCGGGCAGTGCGCTGGCAATCGCGCCGATGATCAGGATTCCGGCCAACCAGGCGAAGATCCCGCTCAGGCCATAGACCGGCTGCATGGGCGTGGTGAGAAGAGCCATGCCTACGCCTGTACATAAGATGGATGTCATCGGAATGGAAAGCAGGATGCTGACCACCCAACTGATCAACCCAACAACCATGCCTTCCACGATGACAATGGTTTGGATATTCCAATTGGAAGCGCCGATGGCACGCATCACACCGATCTCGCGCGTTCGTTCCAACACGTTGATGCTCATCGTGCCCATCAGACCCAGGCCGCCGACAACCGCAATCAGTATGGCCATCGTCAGCATGAAGTAAATGAAAATGTCCGTGGTTGCCGTCTGGCTTCGGATGAAGTCCGCGCTCAATTGCGTGCTGGAGACCTGAACTCCTTGTTCTGCATACAGAGCTTCCAATTGATCGTTGACTCTTTTCTCGAAGGCCAAATCGTGACTTGTTGTGATCACGCGCAGTTCATAGACCTGACCAGGTTGGTTGACTAGGCGGCTAATATATTCATAATTGACATACAACAGCGGCGGGTTGACATTGCCCGTGATGGTATAAAAGCCGACGATATGCCATTGTGTATCCTTGTCGTTGATCTTGATCGTCAGCCAATCGCCGACTTTCAAATCGGGGAACATATTCCGCAGGTGATTGCCAATTACGATGGCGTTCTCGTCACCCGGTTTGAGCCAGCGTCCAGCCGCGATGACCGGTTTGATCAGTGTTGAATTTGATGGCGGCGCGACGAACATGATCTGTGTACCGGCTTGCTTTTCATCGCGTATCAGGGTTCCTGCATACTCTAGCCAGCCCTCCACACTTTCCACGCCGGGAACACTCTTTGCGATCGGCGCGACTTTATCGAAGCGGTAGCCGTGGCTGAAGCTGACATTGATATCAGCAAGAAAATATCCCTGAATATCATTGATAACCTTGTCGAAGGAAGCCCATAGATTGAAGATGCTGATGAAGATGGCTCCGCCCAGCACCAGTGTGAACAAGGTCAGCGTCAGCCGTGCTTTGCGGCGGAAGGCATTCCGCAGCGAAAGCCGGATCGGGCGCGGGATCAATAAGTCCAATTTGCTTACTGAGGTGGTCCTTCCCTTTTTCCCGCCGCCTATGCCATAATCGCTGATTGCCTCGCGCACCGTCATTCGGACGCTGCTATAAATCGGCCACAACGCAGCAAGCAACGGAACAGCTAACGCCACAATCCCTTGTTGAATCAGCGTGGATGGATAACTGTGATACGGCGTTGGATAAAAGTTCAAATAGTTAGCCATGCCGTGCCCAATGACTTCCGCCGCGCGGTTTGCCAGTGGGATCGCAATTGCCAATGAAAGCAGCCCAAAGCCCAAAATCAGAGCCACATACATCGCCAGGATTTGAAAAGTACCGCCGCCAACGGCTTTCATGATTCCGATCTGACGGACTTGTTGCGTCATCAAAGCCGTGATGGTATTGACGATCAGGAACGCGCTCAGAATGACGGTCAGCCATCCCAATATGCCGAGGATGAAGAACATTCCCTGTGAAGTGGTATATGCAAAATGATGCCCCGGTTGGTAGACATTCACAAAGTTGAGGGTTGCACCGCTGCGTTCGAGGCGGTCACCAACGGCCTGTGCAACGTCCGTCACATGTTTTGCATCCGTGGGATGTTCGCTCACACTGACGGCCAGCATGTTGTAGTCATATGATCCGCCCATCCAGACCAGTGTATCCGGTGTAACATACCCATCCGCGACTTGTGCCAAGGTGAACGGAATTCCTGTGGGCGCATGAACATATCCAGCGAGGCGTAGTTCGCGATGTTTTCCATCGTCGAGTTCGAAGTCGAGCATGTCACCCGGTTTGTAGCCAAGCGTGGCTATGGATGAGTCGAGCAATACTTCTTTGTCTCCGAGCGGCGGGATACCTGATTCGCCCATGACGGGTTTGAGCATATTCACGGTCAACGTATTGGGATCTTCAACTGCCGTGAATTGAGTCAGTATTTTTTTGTCGGGCCGAATCAAATTGGCGCTTATGACGGCGCGTCCTTCCACAGCGCTCACGCCCGGCACTTCACGCGCGATCTTCACGCTATCATCATCCATTGGGGAAGCATAAACCGTGGCATGCGATGGATGCGCCGAGAGATAATCGCTCTCCATGCTTTCATCCATGTACGACCCAAGGTTGCTGGTAAAGCC
>JBJKOR010000339.1:0-5653 GCA_046707185.1 Anaerolineales bacterium
GTCAAATAGACCCAATGAATTTAGTTGTTGTAGATACTCTCGAGCGTGATGGAAATAGAAAATTGAAGGGAAAAAGCCGTCTTTCCCCTCATGCTAGAATATCTTCAAAAACTTGATAATTGGCTGACCAAATGATTTTTTCAAAGGATGTTAGATGGCAAACAATAATCAAATAGATGTCATCGGCCTAGGCACTTCGACGGTTGACATCCGTTTACCAAATTTGGAGACCCCATGAAAACTAAGGAAGAAATTGTCACCACCTGGCTGCCGCGCTATACCGATACCGCCCTCAAGGATTTCGGCAAATACATTTTGCTGGTCAATTTTGACGATTACCTGCATATGTTCTCGGAATGGTTCCACGTCCCCATCCACGGAAGCGACAAGCCCATGCCCAACGTCACCGCCGAGGGCATCACGCTGATCAACTTTGGGATCGGCAGTCCCAACGCCGCCACGGCCATGGACCTGTTGGGCGCCATCAAGCCAAAGGCCTGTCTGTTCCTGGGCAAATGCGGCGGGCTTAAGAGAAAGAATAAACTCGGCGACCTGATCCTGCCGATTGCCGCCATCCGCGGCGAAGGGACATCCAACGATTATTTTCCGCCCGAAGTCCCTGCCCTGCCTGCCTTCAACCTGCAAAAGGCGGTCTCGACCACCATCCGCAACTTCGACCGCGACTATTGGACGGGAACCGTTTACACCACCAACCGCCGCGTCTGGGAACATGACGAACCATTCAAAGCCTATCTTCGCCGCATACGCGCCATGGCAATCGACATGGAAACCGCCACGATCTTCAGCGCGGGCTTTTACAACCAAATCCCATCGGGAGCCTTGTTACTGGTCTCCGACCAGCCGATGATCCACAGCGGGATCAAGACCGCAGCCAGCGACAGGAAGGTGACACAGAAATATGCGGACATGCATCTGCGCATCGGGATCGATTCGCTCAAAGAGCTGATCAACAACGGACAGACCGTCAAGCATTTACGGTTTTAACTGCATCCATCTCCATCCTCACGCATTTCCCACCTGTCCATTCGCTCATCATATATCTTCTCTATTAGACTGACGAAGGGTTGTGTCCAATGGCAAAAGATAACCAAATAGATGTCATTGGCTTGGGCGCTTCGACGGTTGACATCCTCACCCTCATAGATCATTTTCCCACCCGGCGGGAAACGCAAGGAGGCTCGCGATCCGTAGTGGCGGGGAGAAGCAAAGAACTGATCTGTGATGCCATAAACCGTCCCGAAGGTTGGAGCGGAAAATGAGCCTGAATATAGAAATCTTCGGGACGTTTTGCGTAATGCAAATCAGTAAATAATCTCTTCCAAATAATGCTCTTCGTGCTTTTCGTTCGCGCAATCTTCGCAAACAACAATATCTTTCTTTTCAGTTGAACATTGGAGACAAATCAACGTGGCAATGGTTTCCTTCCCCTTTGCCTTGCAGGAAACGCAATATTGATATTTCGGTTTGTTTTTCTCGACAACGCAAGGATAAGATTTACCCGCTTCTACTGTGGATGTCCCTTCAAACTTGATTTCGTGTTCGATCCAATCCCCAAAATCGTACACATACTTTATCAGGTCGCCGGGTTTCAGATCCATGCCGCCAATGTGCAAGTCCGAAGCCGTGCCTGCTTCAAATGGGTTGATATCGCCGATTTCAACTTCACGGAATTTTTTCTGGCTTTTGCCGCGCGGGATCAGCTTCCAAAATCCTCCCATGTGATCAAATCTGTCATATCCAAAAGTGTCACGAATGGCAACATCAAGTTCTGCAAAGGTTTGTCCCGCTTTGATCGCGATCACACGCCAGATGGGGGAATTAAATCCCAGCGACACCTTGAAGCGATAGACATCCTTGCTCTGTTTCTTGGAATAATGATCACCAACCCACGGCAATTGTTCCTCATCGGTCAACATCATCCGCTCAAAAAGCGACACATCTTCTGGATAGGTAAGTGCCGTTCCATCGTTCTTGACACGTTTGTCAGCTTCGACGATCTCACGCCAATTATCGCCCGGGTATCCTTGCGGGTTTGCCAGCCTGACAAACACATCGGGAATTACCTGGTGAAGGAATATGTTCCCATCCCGCGACTCTTCGAGCATATCGTAAAGAATATCCGAAAACTCTTTGTCGAAGCGTCCAATCTCTTCCATGCGTTTCTTTTTCCTAGGCTCATATTCCAGGATGAATTCACGCTCCTCCCAGTTTTGAACCGTGACCAACAAACTGTCTCCACGTTGAGGCTGCAACCTATTGAACCACTCCGTAAAATCAAAAGTGTTAACAAAATCCATTCGCCACAAGGAATTGGGTTCCCAGATATTTTTGACCGATTTGACTTTGAAGGCTATTGGATCGCCTGCGTTATCCACAAAGTGTACGCCTTTGATGTTTCCTACCCTGTCAATAAAGTAATTGAAAAACAAAACAGGTACTTCGTTTTCTTTCTCCGCATGACGGTCGATGGGAACGCGAAAACGGACACCTTGCATGGCAACCCGCGTTGACAGAACGGTAAACCGATCCAGATAGACAAGGTTTACTCCCTGTTCATCGTAATGCAGACAATTACGAAAACTGGACATGGCCGTCTTTGATCTTGTTGGGTAGATGGCATACACGCGATCTGCCAAATCCGTGATGGTAATCGGTCCGTCCAATTCAGACAGGACCTGTTCAACCACTTGTTTTAGAGTTGTTTTATTTTGTGCCATTCTTGAAATCTCTTCCAACCATTTGATCGGCAACAACCTTTTCCGCAGTTGATTCAACCAAACGCGGAGTTGTTAGCCATCGAGCAACTCTGGATGTTTTTCGGGAATCCACTTTACGAGAAAATCAAACCCGCGCACACGGCTCTTCGAGCGGATACGTCCGCGCCAGCGAGGCCAGTTTTCCACCAACATTTTGCAGCCGAGCAAGTGAACGATCTCCTCGTACGAGGCGTACTCCAACAAACGCCGTGCTGCCCAATCCTGGTTCAGCCGTCCCTGTGTGCGATGACCTTCCAGGATTTCACGGAATTGCGTTTGGGTAAGATCGTAATCCCATAAATAGGGAACGCGTTGTGCAGCTTGCATATTTTGATTATACGTGAAAACCCAAACAAGCGGAGAAGAGATATACTAATTTTCTCAGAGTAAGCTGATCAAGGATATTCAATGGCAAACCACGATCAAATCGATGTCATCGGCTTGGGCGCTTCGACGGTTGACATCCTCACCCTGGTAGATCATTTCCCAACCCGGCGGGAAACGCAAAAAGCCTTGAAAATGGTCATTCAAGGCGGCGGCCCCGTAGCGACGGCTATGGTGACGGTCTCAAGGCTGGGCGGCAAATCTGCCATGATCGATAGTCTCGGCGACGATTGGGCGGGTGCGCACGTGATGCAGGAATTTCAAAAAGAAGGCGTGGCCACGGACACCATCGAAATCCAGCATGGACACACCACCTCCATTTCCAACATCCTTATCTCTGCCGAGGACGGGGCACGCGCCATCCTGTTCACGCCCGGCTCGGCCCCTGAACTCTCGCTTTCGGCAGTACAAAAGTCTGCGATTCAAACCGCCAAATTTATTCATCTGAACGGCAGACATTGGAAAGCCTGTCTGGAAGCCGTTGAACTGGCAAGAAAAAACAACATCCGCGTTACATTCGATGGCGGCGCGGGCCGCTTCCGACCCGAACTGAAACGGCTTGTGCCTTCGACGGATATTTGCATCACTGCCAGAGACTTCGCCCAAAAATATACCGGCGAAAACGAGCCGGTCAAAGCTGTGGAGTTGCTCCTTCGGGAAGGTCCGCAAATTGCCGTGGTCACCGATGGTGTGGACGGAAGCTGGGTCAGCACCAGAGACGGCTCATCCTTCCATCAACCGGCTTTTCTTTTCCCTCATACCGTCGATACCACCGGCTGCGGCGATAGCTACCACGGAGCTTTCCTGTTCGGCCTGCTGAAAGGCTACACCGTTGAAACTTCCGCCAGACTTGCAAGCGCCGTGGCGGGGATCAACACCCAGCGGCTGGGAGGCAGAGCAGGCATTCCAAGCTTTGAGGAGGTAGCAGGCTTTTTGTCCAATCGCGGAATGATATTGGAATAAACAAAAACAGCCAAAGTAGAACCCTTTGGCTGTTTTTATTAAGCTGCTGTTGCTAATGGTCTTACTTCGCGGTCCAAACGTTTGCCGAGAGCATCTTCAGCGACATCAAGATCATATTGCGCTTGCAGTCCCAACCAAAATTGAGGAGAGTTTCCAAAAAAGCGCGCCAAGCGCAACGCAGTATCGGCGGTCAAACTACGCTTGCCGAGCACGATCTCGTTGATGCGACGTGCGTCCACGCCGATGTCAATCGCCAATCGGTTCTGGCTTAAATTCATGGGCTTGATGAATTCTTCAAATAATACTTCGCCGGGATGAATGGGAGAAAGTTTAGTAGTCATTTTTGCTCCTTCTAGTGGTAATCCGTGATTTCAACATTAAACGCATCGCCGCTTTTCCATTCGAAACAAATTCGCCATTGATCGTTGATTCGAATACTATATTGTCCTTCACGATTACCGGTTAACTTTTCAAGGTGATTTGCCGGAGGAACTCTCAAGTCGTTGAGATTGACAGCATTGTTAATCATGCGTAACTTCCGCAATGTAATTTGCTGAATATCCGCTGGAAGCTTGCGCGACCGCTCTCTTTGATAGATTCTCTCTGTTTCGGCATCCTTGAAAGTTTTAATCACATCAACGATTATATAGTGCGCCGCACTAAACGTCAAGCGATAAAGTGCTTCCGACGTAATCCAATCCATGTTTATACATCAAACTTCACAGTTTTCCATACAGCTTTATGCAGGCTGGCTCGCAAGCTGTTTGCGTTGAGAAAGCCCGTAGATCAGCGCCACGACGAAAATCAACGCGCCGAACGCCAGGTACATCTTCTGCACGCCGACATATTCCAAAAGCAACCCGCCGAAGAAACTGCCCGCCACGTATCCGATCCCCATGAAGGCGCTCCTGAAAATGCTCTGGGCTGTGGCGCCCATCCCGGCCGGTGCGTTCTTGTCCGCAAAGGAAACGCCCGCCACCAGCAGCACCGGATAAGTAACGAACTGCAAAAGCTGGATGGTCAGCGCCTCCCACGGCACATTGACCACGCCATACAGCACGCAGCGAATCCCCATGAATACCAGCCCAAGCAAAAGCAAGCGGCGCGTGCCAAACTTTCTCAACATGCGGCTTCCCAACAACAATGCCGGCACTTCCATGGCGGTCGAGATCGTAACCGCCCATCCCATCCACGCCGCACTGGTCCCGATCCTTTGCAAATACACGAACAGATAATATGAGATGATCGCGTTGCCGCTGCCGCCGATCAACATGATGAACAGGAAGATCATCCACTGATGATCCATGACCAGTTGCCGCAAGCCCTGCCAGAAGGAACCATTCGTTTTCCGCGCATGAAAGCGCATCCGCGAACTCGCCAGGAGGGCCAGCAATAAAGCGACGGCATACATCGAAAAGTTATACCGCATCCCATAACGCGCCACCACCAGTGCGGCGATGGGCGCAAAGATTCCCCAGCCAATCGTCCCTCCGCTGCGGATGCGGCCATACTGCTGCCGCTCCTCCCCG
>JBJKOR010000340.1:0-8043 GCA_046707185.1 Anaerolineales bacterium
CGTTTATAATTCTCCGCCATGAACCTTTCTGTAATCATTCCTGTATATAACGAAGTGCAAAATATCGAGAAAATTCTAAAGCGAGTCAAAGCAACGAATCTCGTCTGGGAAATTGTGGTGGTGGATGTTTGTTCCAAAGACGGCACGCGCGATGTTTTGAAGAATTTAGACGGCAAGGACGATCTGCGCGTCATTCTTCATGAAAAGAACCAGGGCAAAGGCGCAGCGGTTCGCACCGGACTTCAAGCGGCGCGCGGCGATATTTTGTTGATCCAGGACGCGGATTTGGAATACAGCCCCCAGGATTATCCGACCTTGCTCAAACCGCTCGAAGATGGAATCGCGGATGTGGTTTATGGCTCGCGTTTCCTCGGCGGCCCGAGACGAGTAGCCATGTTCTGGCACATGATTGCGAATCATCTGCTCACATTCCTCACGAACATTCTTTACGATACCATTCTTAGCGACATGGAAACCGGCTATAAAGTTTTCCGGCGTGAAGTTATCGAGGGAATAAAGATCCGCTCCAACCGTTTCAACTTCGAGCCGGAGATCACGGCCAAAGTCTTAAAGCGTCACTATCGAATCTATGAAGTCCCGATCTCATTTAATCCGCGTGACTATTCAGAGGGAAAGAAAATCAAATTCCACGACGCCTTCGACGCGGTTTGGACATTGTTGAAATACCGATTTGTAGATTGAACCGTAGAGTGAAGCAGCGCTCACCCGAACATTTCCACCAGAATCGCTTCCAAACCGTCGAGGGCGTTTCGCACAGCTTCTGAAACGCCCGGGGAATTTTGGTTGCCCGGCTGAACAGCCAGCAAAAACGTCTCCGGCCTGAATTGGCTCGAGATAACTTTGAATAGGAGCGAAAGGTTGGCCGTGCGCGTCTTGATGCCTGCCTGTGATACCTGACTTAGCTCAAACAGGCCCACTTCCCCGGGCATCGCATTTGGTATATCCGCCGCGTCGATCACCAACACAATATCAGGGTGGAGGGCTTCGATCTGACTCAATTGTTTCTCTGGCACGATTCCCCCATCCAGCAAGGGCACTCTCAATTTATCCTTCAAGCGATGGACAATAAAACTTCCCAGACCGTCATCCCCGTGTAAACGATTACCAACGCCGAGGATGAGGACCCTTTTATTTTGTATCTGACGACCCAGCTCATCAAACATGCCTGCATTGTACTGCAACAAGCGGAGGCTTGGTGCCTCCGCTTGTTGCAGTAATTGATTTCAGTCATTACGGCTGAACGTTCACCGTGTAATCCAATACGTAATCTCCCGGCGAATAATCGGCTGTACCATCATTGATCTTGCCGGTAAATGTCGCGGTTGTAACGATATGATGTTTTCCCACCGGCCAATTGCTCAGCGCCACGTACCACGTGTGACATTGCTGGCCGTTCTGTGCGGCGTCAGCCGTGGCAAAATCGCTGACCGGAACAACCTGTCCATCCAAAGTAAATTTCAACTGGATGCTTTTTAGATCCGTGTTGAGAACATCCGTGGTCGTTGCACACCAGCCATACGACCAAAGAACTTGATCAGTCGAGGCCAGGGAAACGGTATACGTCAGCTTGCCGGGCTTGGCAAAATCGGAGGGCTGGTATTGTTCGGCAGCATCCTGTTCCAGCAAATGTGCACCTCCAGTAGCCGCTGCTGTGGATTGAGAAGCCGTATCGATGGTCGGGGCGCCGGCAGCCGGCAGCAATGTCGCGGAGGGCGTCGGCGAAGTCGAGGACGAGGATGAACCTTGCGTCGAAGCTTGACCGAGGATCGAATCTTCCGCGGCGTTCAACACGACATCATTCTTGGATAACACATTGGCCGCGTTCACCGGAATCTTGAGCGTGGGCTGGACGCCGGTTCCTTCGAGGAACAATGACCCATCGGGAAGCACTTCACGTCCAGTCGGGAATTGCATGTTGATGCCGTCCGGCATGATGACCTGGCCGCGCGAAACCTCCGCCTCGACTCCTGCCGTTGGATATTCCCCAACCACCGTTACGCCGGGCACTTTGCTGAATCCGTAGGCTTCAAGCTCGCATGCGCTGGCGCAATTGAGTCCCACCAGCACCGCGGTCTTATCGAAATGATATTGATCCTGGTTGGGAAGGAATTGTTCGGGTTGATCCTGCGGCTCGAATTTCCCGGAAACGCTGTTGTAGTATTCCAACTGTCCAAGCGTGATGGTTTGATTGGTGAAGTAACCCGCCAACCCAAGCGGAACACCGCCGCCATTGTTTCTCAGATCGATGATCAATCCTGCCACTTTGTTTTGCTGGAAATCCTTCAAGCCGCGCTCGAAGAGTTTGAGTTCCAGATTCAAATCATCGAAGTTGGTATTGACGCGGATGTACCCGATGTCCGTACCATTTACAGTCAGGGTCTTCAACTCCACAGGCAGTAAATCCGGTGTTTGCCCCTGACCCAGTTGATTCAGCAAAACGTTGATCTCAGCCTGGTTCTCAACCGCCGTCAAGGTTGCAGATTGAGACGCGCCTCCCGGATTGGTAAAGGCGACCGTTGCCTGGGCACCCGCTTTCACGCGCGTTAGCATGATCGCCTTTTCATATAAGGTAGCAACATTCGAAGACTGCAGCGTGAAGAACAACGGCTCGGAATTGATCGCGTCCATCACCGGCTTGCTATTGAACGTGGTAACGATCGCACCCGGCTTCATTCCAGCGGCCTCAGCGGGTCCGCCCGGAAGAACCGAATCCACCATGACGCTTTTATCATCCAGCACGCGGACCGTGAAACCCAGGCTGGCAACATAGTTCGTTTGAAAATCCTGCTGACTTAACTTTCCACCTTCCAGGCCAGTATGACCGTCTTTAAAGGCGTAGGTGAAATCACGCAAGGCCTCATAAAAAGCAAACTTGTCCTGATTCTGTTCGGCTTGCTGAATACGCGGCCGAATGGCAGCCACCACTTGGTCCCAATTCGGCTGCTTGCCTTGAATGCCGTCGAAGGCATAGTTGGTCTTCAAGAAGCTGACCAAATCATCGAAAGCCTGTGTGTAAGACTCTTTGGAAAAATCATGCGGCTTGGCTTCCTGTGCTTCATACAAAGGAAGGTCTTGTTGGGATGACTGCGAAAACGTGAACGGCGTTGTATCGAGATTGACCACGGTATATCCAGCCGGAATCGCTGCAACCGGATCGTCTGAGGTAAAGAGTTTTTTATCCGCGCCAAAACCGGTTGGGAAATACTGCTTGCCATCGGGGGACCACACGATGATCTTGCCGCCGGTGACTTCGTCATCCCGGTTCACATCGGTCTTTATGGACGCATCGCCGGTCGGCCAACCGAGCAAGCGATCATCCCCCGCTTCAAACGGACTCCCATAAATATTTGGTTCATAATCGATTGCGAATATCTGCACGCCGGTATCCTGTGGATTCTGGTTGCCAACGTTATTGAAGGTTCCCTGCGGTATTTCGGGAAGAGTCAGTTCATAGTTTCCCGTGCCCGTTTTGGGATCATATTGAACGTATCCAAGCACCTGGGAGTCAACGGGCAATGCCCATTGCTTGTTCCGAATGACAAATCCGTGCAGGTCGGTCAGCACAACCTGACGTTCCGAAAACAGAATATTGTCAGTCAGTGTTCCATTATCCTCCTGGGTCCACTTAAAAGAACCGGTGATCTTGAATGGCTCATTGGTCGTTACTAAAGGAGCCTGGATCGCAACAGGCGTTGGCACTGTTAAAGTATTTTGCGGAACCTGCGTCGGTACACCGGGCGTTGAAGACGCGGACGAGATCAGGTTGGCATACGTGGCGCAGGACATCTGCACAATACTCAGGAGAATCACTGCCGCTAAAATTTGATATAGTCGAGATTTCATACTACCTCCAAAAAAGTTCCGTCATTATACCGCCGAAGGTATAATGGATAATGTGAATCCAACTGAACAGATCAACCAGGAATTGGAACGCGCGAAACAAGCGCGTACGCTCGGTAATGAAGGCCAGGCGCGCGTTTGTGCGCGGCGCGCGGCGGGAATTGCGGCGCGCGACTATTTTGCGCGCCGTGGAAAAGTCATCCGCACGCCCAGCGCGTATGACCTGCTTAATTCATTAACTGAAGATGCCACTCTTTCTGAAGACCTTCGCGAAATCGCCGCACACCTGACTTGGCGCGTGAATGAGGAATTCAAATTACCACCCGATATGGATTTGGTTGCAGAAGCAAAAAGATTGTGCGACAAATTGATGAGTGATTAAATCAAAACCTCCGAGGTTTCGAGAATCTCGGAAATTTGACGATCAACCGAAATGCCTTCTCCCAAACAAATAATACAAGGCGCGCGCAACTGTGATAAGCACCAACATCCCGGAAACCACGCCGCTAAAAACCAGGAATAGCCTGCGCCAATCTTGCAGACGAAGGACGATTTCGCGGCGCGGCGGCAGGGGAATGTATCCGCGCAGGCGTTGGACAAATTCGTTCGGAGGCGCGATCCGCTGCAACGTCCCGGCCAGATCCGCCTCAAGTGCATACAATTGGTTTTCAGAAGAATTATTCTTATTCGTGCTCATTCAATCCATCCACAACTATTCAGCAGTACAAAACGAGAGCCAACGACCCAGGCCCAAATTGGACTACAAGCGAAATAGTAAAATCGGTTATTTCCGCATCGCGGGCATCGAAGGATTTTTGGACCTCTTCCAATAAAGCCTGGCCCGCTTCAGGATCATGCGCATGTGCCACGCAGAGATGCACAGGAGCATCGCCCATGGCTCGTTTGCCCAACTCGATCACGCGCGCCATGGCAGCTTTGCGTGTCCGGACCTTGTCCACCATATCCAGAATTCCATCCTCAATTCGGGCAATGGGCTTGACGTTCAACACCGAAGCAAGCGCCGTGGATAAGGTACCCACTCGACCGCTTCGACGAGCATATTCCAGCGTAACCATCATGATGATCAATTGCGTATGCGGACGTACCGATTCGAGGTAATGCACAATTTCATCCATACTTTTTCCGGCACGTTCCATTTGACGCGCCGAGCGGCACATGAAGGCCAAACCCGCCGAGCCGCCCAACGAATCGAACGGGATGACCTTGAACATATCTTTTACTTCCTCTGCGGCGGCCACCGCGGAGGCATACGTTCCAGAAAGTTTGCTCGTGACATGAATGGAAAGAATGGTATCTCCCGGTTGGAAATTCTTTTTATAGAATTCAACGAATTGGTGCGGTGAAGGTTGGGAAGTCTTTGGGAAGTTCCTATTCGTGGCTACTTCCTTGTAAAATTCATCAAAACCCATTTCTTCGAATTGGATGAAGGTCTTATCCCCAAATTGAATGTTGATCGGAATGGTTTGAATATCATATTCCTTCTCCCAACCGGCAGGAATATCGGCCGCACCATCTGTCACAATTCTAAGCATCACTCAATCTCCTTCAAGGTTAATTTTCTGGTCGCCGATCTGATCACGCAGCGCCAAAAGGGTACGATGATAAAGGCTCTTTACAGCCCCTTCGCTGCGTCCCATAATATTGCCAATCTCTGCATTCGACAGGTTCTCGACAAACTTCAGGATGAGCAACGTTTGTCGTTCGGGTGGCAGTTGACGGATGAGGCGTAGAAGCGCTTCTTGTTCCTGTGACCGCACCAAGGTCGCCTCGGGACGATCCACTTTGGTGGAGGCCACCGGCAGGTCATCCAAGGGGATTTCCTGCTTGCGGCTGCGATCCCGATGCCAGTTCGCGACAAGGTTGTGTGCGATACGATACAGCCAGGCGGAAAATGGAACGCCGCGATCCGTGTAACTCCGAATATGATTCATCGCCCGCTGGAAGACGCGGGCGGTGATGTCTTCCGCGTCATGAAGATTGCCTGTACGGTAATACACGTAATTGAAGATACGATCGATATATCGCTCGTAAAGCTGACCAAATGCATCGCGGTCGCCTCGCGAAGCGCGCAGTAAAATCTCTTCTTCGTTGAACTCTGTTTCCGGCACGATTAAACCTTACCGGCGAGGTTCGCTAAACATAACCCCGCCGGATTTGAGAAGTTGCACGGAGTATATCATGGCAGGGTTTAATTCAAACCAACGAATTCCCTGCGATGCAAAAGGTATAATGAAAGTTTGGTTTTGCACTTGGAAAAGCAAAATAAAACAAATGTGCTATAATTGATTTTCCAAAGGTTATCATGACATCCAATACAATTCGCGTCGTGGGCGCGCGCGTCCACAATCTTAAAAATATCACTGTTGAAATCCCGCGCGACAAGCTGGTCATCATCACCGGCTTATCGGGTTCGGGCAAATCCTCGCTGGCGTTCGATACCATTTTCGCCGAAGGCCAGCGGCGATATGTCGAGTCGCTTTCGGCGTATGCGCGTCAATTCCTCGGACAGATGAACAAGCCGGATGTGGATTACATCGAGGGCTTATCGCCCGCCGTTTCGATTGACCAAAAAGGCACGTCTCACAATCCCCGCTCGACGGTGGGCACCGTTACCGAAATCTATGATTACCTCCGTTTGCTTTTCGCCCGAGCCGGGGTTCCGCACTGCCCCATTTGCGGACGCGAAGTCGTCAAGCAATCCGCGCAGGAAATCGTGGATGCCATCGAAGCGCTCGCGGAGGGAACTCGCATCCTGGTTCTCGCTCCGGTCGTGCGCGGACGCAAAGGCACGTATCAGGCCGTCTTCGAGGAGATTCGCAAATCGGGCTTTGTGCGCGCCCGCGTGGATGGAACCGTCTATTCGCTGGATGATGAAATCAACCTCGATCGCTACAAGCAGCACAACATCGACGCGGTCGTGGATCGTCTTGTCATTTCGCACGGAGGCACAGATGAAGACAAAAAGGCCGCGCGCTCGCGCTTGACCGACTCTGTTGAAACAGCCTTGAAATTCGGTGAAGGTTATCTCACCATTTCAATACTCGATAATCGAACTCCGAAAACCGAATCGTCGAGTTCCGAATCTCGAATATCGAATAACGATTTACATTTCTCCGAAAACCTTTCCTGTCCCGAGCACGGCATCAGCCTGCCGGAAATCGAACCGCGCACCTTTTCGTTTAACACGCCGCATGGCGCCTGTCCCGATTGTCAAGGATTGGGCAACAAATTGGAAATCGATCCCGACTTGTTGATTCCCGATAAAGACATTTCTTTCAACGAAGGCGCCATCGTTGCGATGGAATGGAGCGGGCCAAAGGAAGAAGGCGGTTATTACTGGCAATCATTGGAAGCCGCGGCGCGCGCGTTCGATATCGATCTTGACAAACCGGTCAAGGAATTATCAAAGGAAAAATTGGATATCGTTCTTTATGACACACGCGGCAAAGAGATTCCGATCAAGTACAAAAGCGCCAAGGGACACGAATTCACCTTTGCACGCGACTTCGAGGGCGTGGTCGGCAATCTCGAACGGCGTTACCGCGAAACCAATTCCGAATACATCCGCGAACGCATCTCGGAATACATGTCGGATAAGCCCTGTCCCACCTGCAAAGGCCAGCGTTTGCGGCCTGAAGCCATCGCCGTGACCGTCGGAGAAGCCAACATCATCGAAGTGACATCCTGGCCGGTAGTCAAAACATTGGACTGGATCAGCAATCTTGGCGGGAAGAAGTCGCCGTTGACCAATCGCCAGAGAGCGGTTGCCGAACGCGTGATCAAGGAAATCAAATCGCGGCTCGGATTTCTCGTGGACGTGGGACTCGATTACTTGACTTTGAATCGTTCCGCGGGAAGTCTTTCCGGCGGCGAAGCACAGCGCATCCGGCTTGCAACTCAAGTCGGTTCACGCTTGGTCGGTGTGTTGTATGTATTCGATGAACCCTCCATCGGTTTACATGCGCGCGACAATACGCGCTTGCTCAACACACTAAAAGGTTTGCGCGATCTGGGCAATACGGTAATGGTCGTGGAACATGATGATGAAACAATCCGTTCCGCCGATTGGGTGATCGATCTCGGGCCGGCAGCGGGCAAACACGGGGGCAGGATCATCGCCGAGGGAACGCCGAAAGAGATCATGGCATATCCCCATTCGCT
>JBJKOR010000341.1:0-4099 GCA_046707185.1 Anaerolineales bacterium
GTCGCCACGCTGGCGGTGCCCATCTCGTGCAGGATGCGCGCTTCGTTGACCTGCTTCAGCGTGCGATTCGATTCGGAACGCAGGGGCGCATAAAGGTCGGGACGAAGAAGCGGCGGCTTTGCACTTCCGTGCACCGCAATGGCTTTGAGATTCTTCGAAGCCATCACTGCGCCGAGTCCGGTTCGCCCCGCAGTACGCCCGTGATCACAGAAAATTCCCGCAAACAAAATTCCATGTTCCGCCGCGGGACCGACGCAGGCAACGTGGATACCTTTTCGATCGATTTCCTGCTTGATGAGTTCCTGCGTTTCGTACGTATCTGTGCCCCACAGATGCGCCGCTTTCCTGACCTCGAGCTTTCCATCTTCGATCCAAAGATAGACCGGCTCCTCAGCCTTTCCCGTCAACCACAACCCGTCAAAGCCAGCGGAGCGAAGCTCCGGACCCCAGAATCCGCCGCAATTGGATTCGGCCCACAAGCCGGTTGCCGGACCTTTGCCGCAAACCACGAAACGCCCAACGGTTGGCCCGGACGTCCCTGACAGCGGCCCATTCATAAACAACAAGGGTGCTTCGGGCGAGAATGGATCGAGTTCCAGGGTAAGATGCGAATAAAGCAAGCGCGCCGCCAGCGACGCACCGCCAAGATATGCTTGCTCCAATTCTTCCGGGATTTTATAGGCTTTGGATGCGCCCGTGGAAAGATCGATTTTTAGAATAGGCTGCATAACAATTCTCGTCTTCGACTATGTTCGCGAATTACGCTCACTCCGAGCTTTGCACCTTCGGTCAGCGCAATATCGTTACAATATTTCCGTTGTGATCTCGCGGCAACAACGCACAAAATCCAAAATAGTGGGAACGTTGCGCATCATATAAGCCAGGCTGCCTTCCACCTTTAATTTACTCGTCATCATCGCCGTCATCGGATCGAGCTTACCCTGCAAGATGGCACTAAAGTTGTTGTATGGTGAACGAAGCGTAAAGGTTGGCTTGGTATGTTTCGAGGGGTCAGGAGCATAATCCACGCCGCGGCACTTTCCATGCCACAAATCCAAATACATCAACAGCGGTTGCGTCAACGCTCCGGCAGGTTGAATATCGAACATCAGATCGCCTTCCCAATTCTTTGCCACATTGTTGTAATGTGCATCGTTGTTCAACTTCTCCTGCAAGAGTTTCAACCAATCTTCGGATGGAAATTTAGGCGGCATGTGAATCATCCTCTCGAAACAAAATTGAAAATATTTTACCACCTCAATATCTATATCAATTCAAGCGTTGCATCATCAAGCCCAATAAAAAATTTTAACATGATTTACTCTTGCACAAATGACCAAGATGGTCTATCCTTTATTTAACATGCTTCGCCAAGCGGAAGGAGGTGTGCCTATCAGCAAACACGCCTCCCCATTCGATATTCAATAACCTAAACTCAAAAACAAATCTCTTTTGGAGGAGAAACCTGATGAAGAAGCTGTACACCCTTATGGCCTCAGTCATGGTGGCCGCGTTCGTGCTCAGTGCGTGTGGCAGCGCCCCGGCACAGTCGAAAGACCTGCTGAGCGAGATAAAGGCGCGCGGCACCCTGGTCATTTCCACAGACCCAGCCTACCCGCCTCAATCCGAGCTTAAAGCGAATCCACAGCGCACGCCGGGAACCAAATGTGCCGCCGATCAGAAAACACTCGGCGAAATGGAAGGCTTCGATATCGATGTCGCCGCCGCCATCGCCAAAGGTCTGGGTGTCGAACCGTGCTTTGTGACACCGGATTGGACGCTCATCACGGCTGGAAATTGGGCCGGCCGCTGGGATATTAGCGTCGGCTCGATGACCATCACGCCGGAACGCGCAAAGGCCCTATATTTTGCACAACCCTATTACACCACACCAGCCGCCATGTTTGTGTACAAAATGAACACCACTTACACCACGCCCGCCGATTTGAGCGGCAAGAAGGTCGGTGTTTGCGGCGGTTGTACGTATGAAAGTTTCCTGGATGGATCGCTTGTTCTGCCCGGCGAGAGCATCAACTTTGTGGTCAAGAACGCCCAAATCAAAACATACGATACCGATAGCACCGCCCTGGCTGACCTCGAGCTTGGCGATGGTGTCCGCCTCGACGCGGTGATTACCGCACAACCCACCGGTCAGGCAGAGATCAACAACGGCAAGCCGATCAAGCAGCTTGGCGATCCGTTGTACTACGAATATCTTGCACCGGCCATTGATCGCCACTCCCCACAAGATCCTCATTCGTTCATCGCCGCGGTTTCACAAATCGTTCAAGGCATGCATAAAGACGGCAGCCTCTCGAAGCTTTGCGTTCAGTGGGAAGGAAGCGACCTAACCACTGCTGCCGGAACTTTCGACGCCTCCCAATTTGGGCAATAATCTTCTGCATGTGATGAGGAGTTGGCAACAACTCCCCATCTTCTATCTTATGGCGACTTGAACGAAATAAGAAGAATCATGGCTACCGAAAATATTCAAAGGCCTCCTCCCACAATCGATCCGTACCAAAGCATGGGGGAAGCGCTGGTGGCGCTCCATCAGAGACAGAAATTGATGCAAAGCCTGAAAGTTACTGGTGTGTGGGCGGGGTTGATTGCACTGGTCACCGCCGGAATGCTGATGTTGCATATTTCACCAGCCTATATGCTTCAGCATTACGATGTGATCCTGCAAGGCGCGTGGACGACGGTCTATGTTTCGCTGGTCTCCATTGCCTTCGCTACAATCCTTGCACTTTTCGGTTCCATAGCACGGCTGTCATCCAATCCCATTGCACAGGGTGTATCGGGATTTTATGTGTCCCTGATCCGCGGCACGCCCTTGTTGATTCAAATCTATGTTATTTATCTTGGCCTGCCGCAAATCGGAGAGCAACTGAGTCAATTAGGGTTTCCGGCTATTGGCAGGTTATTTATCCTTGACGCCGTCCCGGCCGGTATTTTGGCATTGAGCCTGAACTACGGCGCATACATGACGGAAATCTTTCGCGCCGGTCTGCAATCCATCAGCTATGGACAGCGCGAGGCCGCCATCGCCATCGGTATGACACCGTGGCAAGTCATGCGGCGGGTTATCTTACCGCAGGCTATCCGCATCATCATCCCCGACGTGGGCAATCAGTTCATCGCCATGCAAAAAGATTCCGCGCTGGTCTCTGTGATGGGCGTTTGGGAAATCACATTCATCGCAAACCGCTATGCGCGGCGCGACAGCAAGTACATGGAAATGTTCATCGTAGGCGCCACCGCTTATTGGATTCTGACGATCATTTCATCCTGGCTCCAGAGCCGGCTCGAGAAACGGATGGCGCATGCTTACGAGCGCTGAACCAATCGTCCAGATCTCCGGCCTGCACAAATGGTTCGGGATGCTGCATGTGTTGAAGGATATTTCCCTGGATGTGGAACCGCGTGAAGTGGTTTGCATCATTGGCCGCAGCGGATCAGGAAAAAGCACCATGCTGCGCTGCATCAATTTTCTGGAGGAACCATCGGCCGGGAAGATTACGGTGGACAAATTGACCGTTGAAGCGGGCAACAAAAGCAGGGATCATCGCAAGCTGATTCACGAGATTCGCCTGAAGACCGGCATGGTCTTTCAGGAGTTCAATCTATTTCCCCACATGTCCGTGTTGGACAACGTGGCCGAGGGACCGGTCACAGTCAAGAGAATGGATCGCGCCAAAGCCGTCGAGGTCGCCGAGATGAATTTGGAGCGCGTCGGTCTGCTGTTCAAAAAAGATGAATATCCAAACCGTCTCTCCGGCGGACAAAAACAACGGGTCGCGATTGCCCGCGCCTTGGCCATGGAGCCACAGGTGATGCTATTCGATGAACCGACCTCCGCCCTCGACCCAGAGCTGATCGGCGAAGTCTTGAACGTGATGAATAAGCTTGCGGAAGAGGGAACGACCATGCTGGTGGTCACTCACGAAATGGGCTTTGCCCGCGATGTCGCTGACCGCGTGGCGGTCATGGCCGAGGGTGAGGTCATCGAACAAGGCCAGCCGGACGATATCTTCAACTCGCCGCGTGATCCGCGCACACAGGCGCTCATCGAGCGCTATCGTTCTGGTGGAGCAAA
>JBJKOR010000342.1:0-5558 GCA_046707185.1 Anaerolineales bacterium
GTCGAGTACTTCCAACATTTTGTCCATGATGAACATGCGAGCCACGTGCGCCTGTTCCAACGCTTCCTTCATCATCTGCGCGCTCAAGCCGCTGATCTTGATATCCATTTGCAAGGCGGTGATGCCCTGCGCCGTGCCAGCAACTTTGAAGTCCATGTCGCCCAGATGATCTTCGGTGCCTTGAATATCGGTCAGGATTTTATAGCGGCCGGTATCGTCAGTGACGAGTCCCATCGCAACACCCGAAACCGGGGCTTTGATCGGCACGCCCGCATCCATCAGCGCGAGCGTCGAGCCGCAGACCGAACCCATCGAGGTCGATCCATTCGATGACATGACTTCGGATACGACGCGGATTGTGTACGGGAAGGTTTCTTCGGCGGGAATGACTGGCTCGAGCGCTCGTTCCGCCAGCGCGCCATGCCCGAACTCGCGGCGGCTCTGACTGCGAACAGCTTTGACCTCGCCCGTAGAGAACGCCGGGAAGTTGTAATGGTGCATATAGCGTTTGGTATCGTTAGGTGTGAGCGTGTCCAGTTCTTGCGCCTCGCCCAAGGTTCCCAGCGTTGCCAGCGACAAGACTTGTGTCACTCCGCGCGTGAACAATCCCGATCCGTGTGTGCGCGGCGATAAACCGACTTCGCACCAAATGGGGCGGATGTCGGTCGGCGTGCGGCCATCGGGGCGTTTGCCCATGCTCAGGATGCGCTCGCGCACGATCTTGTGTTCAGCTTCGCCAAAGGCCGATTTGACGGCGTCCGCTTTGGGGTAGTCCGAGGCGTCCCCGCCTTCGGGAACGGTGCACATTTCCGCCACAACGCTTTCGGTCAGGGCATCCATGCCGCTATAGAATTCGTTTTTGCTCAAAGGCTTATCAAGCAATTCATTCATCGGCGCATTGACGCGCTCGAAGACTTTCTTTTGCAGTTCTTCATCTGCCAGCGCAATGACCGGTTCGCGCTTGGGCTTGCCCACTTCGGCCTGCATCTGGAGCTGAAGATCAATCAAAGGCTGCAGCGACTTGTGACCGAACTCCAGCGCCGCGGCCATGACATCTTCGGGGACTTCGTTTGCGCCGCATTCGACCATCAGAATGGCATCTTTGGTTCCGGCGATTCTCAGGTCGAGATCCGAGGCGTCCATCTCCGTAAACGTGGGGTTGATGACAAATTCACCGTTCACGCGTCCGACGCGTACCGCACCGACCGGGCCGCCCCAGGGAATGTCGGAAATCATGATGGCGGCAGAAGCCGCATTGATGGCGAGGATGTCGAGCGGGTTGTCCGCATCAGCGGAGAGCGAGAACATCATTACTTGGACTTCGTTGCGCATTCCGTGTTGGAACAGCGGGCGCAGCGGACGATCGGTCAAGCGCGCCACGAGAATTGCTTCGGTGGATGGTTTGCCCTCGCGGCGGAAGAACGAGCCTGGGATTTTCCCACCGGCGTAAAGCCTTTCCTCATAGTCGACGGAGAGCGGGAAAAAGTCGATGCCTTCGCGTACACCGCCCATGGTGGCTGCCGCAAAAATTATGGCATCGTTGATGCCAACGGTCACTGCGCCGCCAGCTTGCGCGGCCAGTTTGCCGGTTTCAAAAGTAATCGTGCGCGTCCCGACTTGAGTCGAGTAGCGTTTTACTTCGGGTTTCATGAATTGTCTCCTATTTTATTTCCGCCTTGGTCAGGGACTGAAGAGCGGGGACAACAGTTGTTATTCACGCTATTCAATTCCTGACTGCGGATCATCTTTTTATAAACCCTAAGGGTCTTCGCGAAGCACCCCGAAGGGGCAGAGACCCTTAGGGTTTATGGTTCTTACTTGTGGCGAAGATTCAAACTTTCGGTGATCGCCAGGTAACGCGGGTACTCCGACTTGCGCAGGTACGCCAACATGCGGCGGCGCTGTCCAACCAGTTTGAGCAAGCCGCGTCGGCAGGATTCATCGTGTTTGTTGGCGCGCAGGTGCTCGGTCAACTGCTGGATGCGGCTCGTGAGAATGGCAATCTGCACTTCGGGCGAGCCGGTATCGGTATCGTGGCGATGATAATCCGTGATCAGTTTGGTCTTAACTTCTTTAGCCAGTGGCATGACGTATGCTTCCTTTCTGTAAAGATTTTGGCGGCAGAAACCGCACTTTGCAGGTCTCCGTGTCCACAGCCATAACGACCATAGGGCAGGACCAGTCACGGGCGGAGATTATACCAGAAAAATTATAGCGATAAGTTTGGAGAACAGGGCGCATCCAAAAGGCCCTTGGAAGTGGAATTACCATTTTCCTGATATGCTAAAATCAACGTATCAAAACATAAAAATGGCTTTGCAACATGAACAATATTCTTTCCTTCCTTCGTGATCATACGCCCGATATTCTCTCGGACGTCGAAACATTGGTTCGCATCGAAACGCCGTCGAATGATGCGGCGTCCATCAACCGCCTGCAAGACGTGACACAAAGCTGGTTCGCAGAATTCGGACAAGTAATGCGGCATTCGTGCGGAGTCGGTGACGTGCTTCACGTGCGCGTCGCGGGTCGAAGCGATGAACGCATTCTTTTACTCGCTCACATAGATACCGTCTATCCGATCGGCGCATGGAAAAATCTTTGGTCAGTAAGAGATGATCGTGCGTATGGCCCCGGCGCATATGATATGAAGGCCGGATTGGTTCAAGCACTTTGGGCCTTGCGCGCCTTAAAAGCGCAGAACCAACAACCGGCGTGGACGGTCGACTTGCTTCTTACCTCGGACGAGGAGGTCGGTTCGCAGGCTGGTTTGCCTTTCATCGAAGACTTGGCGCGCGGCGCAAAAGCTGTGTTGGTGTTGGAATCGCCGTTTATGAACGGCGACCTGAAGATTGCGCGCAAGGGTGTGGGCGATTACAACATTCATGTGCAAGGCAAAGCCGCGCATCAAGGCCTCGAGCCGCAGAACGGGCGCAATGCCATCGTCAGCGCGGCGCATTTGATCGATGAACTTGTCAAGCTGCAGGATTTGGAAAAAGGTACAACGCTTGGGCCAAATGTCATCAAAGGCGGAACGGTCCCGAACGTTGTGGCGGATCATGTTGAACTCGCGGTGGACCTTCGCATCTGGACTCAAGACGAAGCGGAGCGCGTCGACGCCGCGCTGAGAGCGATCCAACCTTTGGACGGCACGCGTTATGAAATCGACGGCGGACTCAATCGTCCGCCGATGGAACCGTCCGAAGGATCCTATCGGTTGTTGGAGAAAGCGCAGCGCATCGCTTCTGAACTCGGATTCAAAGTGGGCGCGGCGCGAGTCGGCGGCGGCTCGGACGGAAACTTTACATCCAAGTTCGCGCCTACACTCGATGGCTTCGGCGCGTTCGGCGCGAATGCTCATCAGAAGGATTTGGAATATATCCATATCCCAAGCCTTGCACCGCGCACTGCGCTGCTGGCGGGCATGTTGATGGAGTAGGTAGTGCATCAAGATAAAATGTTACTTTGAGGCGCATGGGGTTCATAAAACTATAAGCTTCCTCACCACCGATGAAACGACATGCGGGAAGTTATTTATTTACGAACCCATAGCGCATTTTTCTATTTTAGTGTATCCTTAACGAAACCTATTTCGTGGAGGCCGTTGTGATTAAAGATCTTCTGAAAGATGCGGAACATCGTATGCAAAGCGCGATCAAAAATCTGGGTGATGATTTGGCCGCCATCCGCACAGGGCGTGCCAATCCGGCGCTGGTCGAAAGATTGATGGTCAACTATTACGATACGCCCACGCCTCTGATGCAGCTTGCCACGATCGGTGTGCCGGAAGCGCGTTCGCTGCTGATCAAGCCGTTCGATTCGACCGCACTCAAGGAAATCGAACGGGCGATTCAAGCCTCCGACTTGGGCCTGACTCCCAACAATGATGGCAAAGTCATCCACCTCAACCTGCCTCCGTTAACGGAGGAACGGCGCCGCGACTTGGTCAAACACGTCCACGCCCGGCTTGAAGAATCGCGTGTGGCCATCCGCAACATCCGCCGTGATTCCCATAATGATATGCGCGATTTCGAGAAAGAGAAATTGATCTCGGAAGACGATTTGAAAGACGGCGAAGAAGATTTACAAAAGATGACCGATAAGTTTATCGAAGAAGTTGGTGAACTCGGCAAGAGGAAGGAAGCCGAGATTATGGAAGTGTGAGCAAGTCCGACAAGTCCTGATGGTTTCAAAAGACTGATACATCCAGATGGCCTGTAAGACCTTTTCGATTTGTGAGACTTATCAGATCATAGAACAACAATGCCAAAACAACCGCTTGACCTGCCCCTTGAAAAAATCCCGCGCCATGTGGCCATCATCATGGATGGCAACGGACGCTGGGCACTTTCGCGCGGTTTGCCGCGCATCGCAGGACATAAGGCGGGTACTGAAAACCTGCGGCGCATCATCCGCGCCACGGTTGAATTTGGTATCCGCTATCTGACCATCTATGCCTTCTCCACGGAGAATTGGGGGAGACCGGCAGAAGAGGTGAAAGGCTTATTGGGCATTCTCGAAGATGTCCTTGACCGCGAGCTTGCTGAACTTCATCAAGAAGGTGTGCAGTTGCATCATATTGGCCGTCTGGAACGCCTGTCGCCAAAATTGCAGGAAAAAGTTTTGAAGGCAATTGATCTCACGAAGAATAATGACCGGCTCATTTTGAATATCGCTTTCAATTATGGCGGACGCGATGAGATCGTTCAAGCCATCCAGCGCATGATGAAGGATGGCATTCAGCCGGAAAAAGTGACGGATGAAATCGTCAGCCGTTATATGTATACGGCGGGCGTTCCTGATCCGGATTTGGTGATTCGCACATCCGGCGAACTGCGCGTCAGCAATTTTTTGATCTGGCAGGCGGCTTATTCGGAGTGGATTTTCACCCCAACATATTGGCCCGATTTTAACAAGGAGGAATACCGCCGCGCGCTCGAAGTCTTTGCCCAGCGCGATCGCCGTTATGGTGGAGTCTCGAACACGGTAGCAAATAAGAGCAATGGCTAGGCGTACGCTCACTGCTCTGATCCTGTTGGTAATTGTCGTACCTGCGCTTGTCTTTGGGGGCGTTCCATATTTTCTCCTGATCGGCTTTTTCATGGTGACGGCCTCCTGGGAATTTGTGCAAATGTTTCGTGAGGCGGAATATCAGCCCTCCGTCTATTTATCCGTGGGCGGGACTCTGGCGATTCTGGCAGCCCGCGCCTTTTGGCCCGCTCTGGCGGAACTCGTTTTCACCTGCCTCATTCTTTTGGCGATGACTGTTCATCTTATTGCTTACGAGCGCGGCCGAGATCGGGCCGCGTTCGATTTTTTGGTGACCGTTGGATGCTTTGTTTATTTGGGCTGGATCGGCTCGTATATGATTGACTTGCGTTCCCTGCCGGACGGCGCCTGGTGGGTGATGTATGCACTGCCTATCGTCTGGCTGGCGGATTCGGGCGCCTATAGCTTCGGGGCGCGTTACGGCAAGCACCACATGACGCCGCGCCTCAGCCCGAAGAAATCCTGGGAGGGATATTGGGCGGGCGTATTCATGGGCACGGTCTACGGCG
>JBJKOR010000343.1:0-2829 GCA_046707185.1 Anaerolineales bacterium
GGTTTATCCAAAGGCAAGCCTAATAATTTCTCGATCACTGGCACGACGAACAAATATCCGTTCACCAAGGCGCTGACGGGATTGCCGGGCAAGCCAATTACCGCCTTGCCGTTGCAGGCGCCGAGAATCGTCGGCTTGCCGGGACGGGTATTAATACCATGCACGAGCACACCGGGCGCGCCTAATGAATTGATTACATCCGCCGTCATATCGCGCGTGCTGGCTGACGAACCCGCCGTAATCAGCACCACATCACATTCGGTCAAAGCACGGGCCGCTGTCTCTTTAAGCACTGACATTTCATCCGGCACAATTCCATAAAACACAGGCTCACCGCCGGATTTCATCACCAACGATGATAACGTGTATGCATTGACATCGCGGACTTGCCCGCGCTTTGGTTTTTGATGCGGATCGACAACTTCATCGCCGGACGAAATAATGCCAACACGAATCTTTCGGACAACTTTCAACTGGATAATTCCCAACGCCATCAAGCCGCCAATTTCAGCGGGACGCATCAGTCGCCCCTTCGGCAGGACAACTGCTCCCGTAGTTACATCTTCACCAACGCGGATTACGTTTTCGCCTGTGGCAATGGCATGCATGATTTCGATTTGTGTAGGGGCAGAGCGACGCTCTGCCCCTACAATATTTTGTGTGTATTCCAGCATCACAACGGCATCGGAACCATCCGGCAACATGCCGCCGGTATGAATCAACACGCATTGACCGGATTGCAATTCAAATGTCGGCGCGTCGCCCATCGGCACTTCGCCAATCAGATTCAGATACGCGGGAAGAGAATCGGTTGCGCCAAACGTATCTCGGGCGCGGACTGCGTATCCGTCCATGGTCGAACGCGGAAACTCCGGCAACGGATGCGGCGCGAGGATGTCTTCGGCAGTCACGCGGCCCAAAGAGGAGGCGGAATCAATTAACTCGGAATCCGTGATCGGCGCGGAAAGATGCGAGAGCAGAAGCGCGCGCGCTTCATCAGGAGGCAACAATCGAAGAAATTCAGGCATGGGTTTAGTCTAACAAGTCCGACGGGTCCAAAAAGTCTCACAAGTCCAAAGGTCTAAAGGTTCCTCGCCGAAAGTATACCTAATCGCAGCGGATTATGGAATCACCCCATACATGGCATCGGGCTTGAGCAGTTCAGGAAAATGCGAACGCAAGGCGCGGCGCGCTTCATAACACAAGTGACAGGCATCCGCATACGAGGCTGCATGAGGAATGTTGTATTCGGCGATCAAAGCCGCCGGGCCGCCTTCGAGCAACGGCCCGCAGATTGGATGCGCATCGGCATCATAACTTTCGCAGATTTCTTCGAGAGGTCTCTCGAACACATTGCCGATCACAATGCCCTGGCAAATGTGAAGATTCCCAAACGGGTCAAGATGGATGCGGCCGGGTTCGCGCAAATCTTCGTGCGGGCATTGCGTGAATTCTTCCCACGGATGATGGCCCATGTGCGGAGCAATCTTGGCCGCGGCGCGCCCTCGATACATGACGGCGTCTTGATCCATGACCTGACCATGAGCCTGCTTGTCCACTTCATTAGGTTTTGCGATGCTGATCATGCCCGTTGGAATATCCAGCCATTTGGCCGCGGCGATGGCATTCTGTGACTCTTCGCTCAGTTCCTGATCGCCATGATACAAATCACTGCTGACGGTCAGATCGGATAGGAGACCCGCAAAAGGCTGCAGATATTCTGATGCTTTCGCGACCGACACGGCCCAAAAGGCGTTCGACACGATGCCAGCGGAAAATCCCATTTCCTTTGCCATCTGAACGCCCTGCAGGAGGATGTCATAATAGATAAATGGCTCGCCGCCTTCGAAGTAAACCGATTCCACGCCCGCCTCTTTCGCTTGATTCAAAACCTGTTGGATTTGTTCGACAGTGAATACCCCTCGCTGGCGCGGACTGCCCCACAGGAAACAATGTTCGCATTCGCGCGTGCATTGATAAGTCAGTAGAATGTGCAAGCCGGAAAGCTTCATACGGTCACTTACTTTGCTTTAGCCGCCGTCTTCGGCAACGAGGACACCACCTAAAGCAACAAAGAGTTTCAAGCAATAGTCCGTTATCAGTGTACATAAATTGGCAACTCCAGTCACGGGTCAAAAATCACCTCACGGACTATAATAAAGTAACCCATTTCAGGAGAAATCAATGTCAAACGTTTTTGCATCGCCCCACCCGCTCGTCGCCCACAAGTTGTCCCGTCTGCGCGATAAAAACGTCGAACCAAAAAAGTTCCGCGAACTCGTGCGTGAGATCGCGGCGTTGTTGTGTTACGAAGCAACTTCGGATTTGCTGATCGTTCCGCGCCAGGTCGAGACTCCACTAGCAACCACCACCGGTTCGGAGCTTATGGAAAAAATCGGCCTGGTGCCGATTCTACGCGCCGGGCTTGGAATGGTCGAAGGCGTCTGGGAGTTGATGCCCGTTGCAGAAGTATGGCACATCGGACTTTACCGTGACGAACGGACTCTCAAACCGGTGGAATACTACAACAAACTTCCCATCGAGCCGACCGTTTCCGTCTGCCTCATTCTTGACCCGATGCTGGCTACCGGTGGTTCAGCCGTCGCCACCACTGACGTCTTGAAGCGCTGGGGCGTGAAGAAAATCAAGTTCGTGGGGTTGATCGGCGCGCGGGAGGGGATCAAGAATATGCAGGAGCATCATCCTGATGTGCCGATTTATTTGGCTGCAATCGACGATCATCTGAATGAACATGGTTACATTATCCCCGGCCTGGGCGACGCGGGCGACCGCCAATTTGGGACAGGATGATAATCATCTCTGCTATAA
>JBJKOR010000344.1:0-2598 GCA_046707185.1 Anaerolineales bacterium
TCCTGCGCCGGAACGGTCAGCCGTGCCCGGAACGATTCTTTCAATCCCCCGCCGATGATATATCCAATTAATTTATTCTCTTTCATAATATCTACCCTGCCACTTCTGCTAACGCGCCCAACACGGACATCAACGTCGGGTAATCATCTCTCAAAAGAGTAATCAACTCCTGAGTCGCATTTTCAAGCCAAACCTTGTCTTTGACTTTTTCCTGCACTTGATGCAAATGCGCGGCCAGTAATTCACCAATCGGCACGTCTTGCGAACGAAGAATATGACGGAAATATCCGAACCTGCCCGCCGTGACAAAACGTTTGATCTCTTTTTCATCACATAGATAGATGACATCCAGACTCAATGGCGGACGCGGCGGCAGCAGATGAACAATCTTGCCATCCGCTTCATACCCCACCGATAGCACCGACATCTCCACCGGCACGATCCTACGCTCGCGGTTATCGCGCATCACTTCCTCGCTGACGTTATCCGCCGTGACGAGCTGGCGCACCAAGCCGTCATCGTCGATATGAATGTCGTAGATCAAGCCATAGACTTGATAATCATTTCCCAATGGGGCACGCACCAACGCGCCAAACGCGGGCGCATCCAACTGATTCACGCGGCACCCCGCGATGAAACCTGTCGTGCCTGCGCGCAGTAATCGTCCGATTTCGAATTGAGTCATATTCTTCTCCGCATCCTGTCATTGCGAGGAGTGGCAAAGCCGCGACGCGGCAATCTACTGTTCGGTGGCTAGTTGAGATTGCCACGACCTGCTTTGCAGGTCTCGCAATGACATCACATTTTTGCTCTTCCCTTCAAATCCTTCGCCGATTGCTTATAAGAACCTTCATCCACTTCTTCGTTCTGACTGCGAAGTTCCTGCGTCAACATTTGTTCGATCTGTTGTCTTTCTTCCATCTTCACCAACGCCGTCTCATGGGCGCGATGCAAAAGATATGGATACGGTTTGGCGCCCATGATCTCGCATTGTTGAATCAATGATGCGTGCAATAGATTGACTTTCTCTAGATCTTCCGCAACCCACGCCGGAATCTCCACGCGCACAATCCATGGATGTTTCTCACTGCCGACATTTAAATAAAAGAAATGGATTTCCAATTTCCCTTTGTAATGATTGCGTGAACTGGATTGAATGATAAAGATCGCCGAGCGTTCACCTTGCTTCAACAACGGATCGCCTTCTTCGCCGAACAACCAGCGATCCGTCACGCCGCGTAACAAATGAACGTCACGCACATCCTTCATTTCGCTTTCCTGGAGTTGACCGATCTCCAACAAGCGCGTCACCAAATCTGCGGCAGGTTTGTCAATGTAACCGGCAGTAATAATATCCTCCGTTTGCATCTGCGAAAGAATCGCAAGATGCTTTTCGCGATTGCGGCGATATTCATCCTGAGCGCTGCCCTCCGCACCCCATAATTCAATCGGTCCATCCGTAAGCGTGATGACCGGCTTTGGAACTTGCAATCCCAACTCGAGCAATTTC
Organism: Anaerolineales bacterium; assembly: GCA_046707185.1. Taxonomy (GTDB): domain Bacteria; phylum Chloroflexota; class Anaerolineae; order Anaerolineales; family Villigracilaceae; genus Fen-1038. The sequence continues at coordinate 1,511 of JBJKOR010000344.1, forward strand.
TTGCGTTCGGAGATGTCGCGTCCCAATGAAATGGACTCGTCGTTCATCATGCCATGATTGGTATAAAGTTCATCGCCATATTTCAAGTCGGTATAAGTTTTTACATCGGGTGCATTTCCTGAACCGGACTTAAAGATAACAATTCCGATATTGATCAACGAATATAAAACTGCCGCGTGACGATCCGGAACGATTTGGGAACCGTCAGCAGCAATGAGCGTTGTATCTTTAATTTGACCTACAATTGGATAATGTGAGTTTAGTGCTTCATTCAATGGATAAGCGCATCGAATGTTCGGATCAGCCACTTTAGCAGAATCCACTTTGTTGCGCAGGAAATCCAATTCAGACGCGTAAGTATTCAGAAAGGCGCGCGCCTTCTTCCTTCTTTCCTCGACCGCCTTTCTTCGCTCTTGCGCACCTGCGCCAATTTCTTTGATACGAGTGTAGACTTGCTGATAATCGACTGGCATAAGTTAGAACATTTGTGCAAAATTGTAGCTGTAAATCAACGAAATTTCAAGCCCCACTCATTTCATGAGTCGAACTTGATGATAATCAACCTATTATCAGCGCGCTCCTTTGCGGCCAAATTGCCTTTCGAGCATGTCCACCGAGAGATGGATCATCGTCGGTCGTCCATGCGGACAGGTGCGCGGCGAATCGCAGCGTTCCAAATCCAAAAGCAGGGCGCGCTGTTCCTCGGGCGAAAGCGTTTGCCCACCCTTGACCGCCATGCGCTTGCAGACGCGCGCCGCCAGTTTCTTTTCGATTTCATTCTGCAGCGGCGCTTCATCTTCCTCGAAATCTTCCACAATGGCACGCAACGCCACGGATGGATCGCTGCCCGCGAACAAAGTCGGCATGGCGCGCACTTGGAATGTGTTCGTGCCAAACTCTTCGACTTCAAAGCCGAAATGCGCGAGAATCGGTAATTGGGAAATTAGTAATTGAGCGGATTGCGGGGGAAGCGTTACAACAGCCGGAGTCAACAACGATTGCGATGGAATCTTTTTTTGACCGTGCGGAGCGTTGCCCTGAGCCTGTCGAAGGGCCATTAACTTCTCGAACAGCACACGCTCATGCGC
>JBJKOR010000345.1:0-9208 GCA_046707185.1 Anaerolineales bacterium
TCCCAACCCCGCGTGGAACCATCGTCGTCCGTCAAGGACAAGAAAGCGACGCGCAGGCCTATCGCGAACTGCGTTTGGAAGCGTTACGCAATCATCCTGAAGCATTCAGTTCCGATTTTGCCGAAAACGAAAAGCAGCCCATGTTATCTTGGTTAGAAAGATTGCGCTCACTTGGGAAAGAGACGATGATCTATTTTGCCGTACATGAAAATGAATTGATTGGAACATGTGGAATTTATCGCGAGGAATCGCCAAAGACACAACACAGCGGGACGATCTTCGGAGTCTACGTTCGACCGACTTGGCGTGGCGCCGGAATCGCCAATGAAATGATCGCAACTTGCATCAAGTGGGCGCGTCAGCACGAGATAAAGATTATCAAGCTGGGCGTCGTCACGACCAACACAGCCGCCATCCGGTGTTATGAGCGCTGCGGCTTTGCTTCGTTCGGAACAGAGCCGCAGGCGATCTACGCCAACGACAGAATGTACGACCTGCTATTGATGTCGCGGACGATATAGCTTAACGTCAGTTCCGGATAAGTAAACAAATATTCTCATCGCGCCGAGCGGAGGCCTGGGTGACGCGAAGGCCGTAGTCGAAGCGTGGATTTCGATTCTAACTTTCCCTTCGACTTCCACTTCGACTGCGCTCAGTGTCCGCTCAGGGCGATAATAAGCTCTTATCCCGAGCTCAGGTTAACTTACATTTCTTTCGCGGGTAAAATCCAGGAAACAAAACCGTCCTATTCTTCGTCTGTGAGTCGTTGAAAGGAACACGCCATGCAAACAAAATTCAAATTTTTTTCGATCTTGATCCTCGTCTCGTTGCTGCTCTCCGCCTGCGGAGGCGCACCGGCTCCCTTGCCATCCGCCAGCGTGGCAAAATCCTCCGTTGTGCGTGACTTGAATCCAAAAGCCCCAAAGACTGATTTGGCAACGCTGGTGAGTGGGGACAACACCTTCGCCATTCACCTTTACGAGGCGCTTCGTTCTAAGGAAGGGAATTTGGTCTTCTCGCCCTATAGCATTTCCCTCGCCCTTGCCATGACCTACGCCGGGGCGCGCGGCGATACGGAATCACAAATGGCGCAGGCCATGCAATTCACGCTCCCACAAACTCAACTACATCCGGCTTTCAACTCCCTCGATCTCGAACTGGCTAATGAAGGCAAAGCGACAGGCAACAACGGTCAGCCGATGCAGCTTAACATTGCCAATGCACTTTGGGCGGAACAAACCTATTCGTTCCAACAAGCCTATCTCGATTTGATCGCCAAAAACTACGGCGCCGGCGTCCAACTGGCAGATTTCGTCAAGAACTTCGATCCGGTGCGGAAACAGATCAATGAATGGGTCAGTAACCAAACCAAGAATAAGATCAACGATCTGCTTGGGCCGGGTTCGGTCGATACCAATACACGCATGGTGCTGGTCAACGCCATTTATTTCAAAGCGGATTGGGAAACACCCTTCGATCCCAATGACACCAGCGATGCGCCATTCACACTGTTGGACGGATTGCAAAACCAGGTCAAGATGATGAACAACAGCGAACTGACCTTAAGCTATGTCAAAGGTGATGGCTATCAGGCCGTGGAATTACCTTATAACGGAAACACCGCTGCCATGGACATCATCATGCCGGACACCGGAAATTTCCAAAGCTTCGAGTCGTCACTGGATGCGCAGAAATTGGGCGATATCTTCGCCTCGATGCAATCCACGCCGATTGCGTTGAGCCTGCCTAAATTTACGTTCGCCGCCGATTTCTCGCTGCGCGACCAACTCGAGTCGCTTGGCATGACCGATGCCTTCGACGCCAGCAAAGCCGACTTCTCCGGCATGACGGGCAATCGCGAGTTATTCATCGGCAACGTGGTGCACAAAGCCTACGTGGCGGTAGATGAGAAAGGCACGGAAGCCGCTGCGGCGACCGCCGTTATCATGCAAGCGATGAGCATGCCGGTGATGCAGCGAGTACAGCTTGTGGTTGATCACCCCTTTATTTTCGTCATCCGCGATCTCAACAGCGGACAAATCTTGTTCATTGGTCGAGTCTTGAATCCTGCGGCGCAATAAAAAAATATAACACCTGACGGGTTTCTACTTCCCTTCAGCTTCGTTCGGGAGTGCTTCGCAAAAACCTGTCAGGTGTGTAAAGGTCAAGTTGCTTCTCTTGTACAGGGACTCGCTCCAGGCAGACATTCCTCAGCTATGGCGTAAATTGAAGCGACTGGGTTGCACAATCACCGCTTTGATTGGTTCCCGTACAGAGTGTAACCGTGGCATGAAGTTTTTTGCCGGTAAGATTATATCCAAAGCCAAAGACATGCACCCAGCCGCTCTGCCCGGAGCCAAGCTGCGGAATGGACGAACTCAGCGAACAACCCGATGGCTGACCAAAGTCGTTGGCTTTCCGCTCGTAATTCGTGCTGGTATTTTTATCAACCACAATTGCATCGTAGGATCGGAAAGTCATCACACCCGTATTTTTGACCGAGAAAGCCGGGTCCCAGCCGCTGCAGATATTCAAGGATAGATATCCCAATTGAAAACTAAGGGCGGGCGTAGGAGTCGGCGGGACAGGGTATATGGTTAGAGTGGATATATCCACAGATGGGTCCACGGTCACATCCTTTGACAAAGCCCAGCATGGATCGCCATAGACCGGGTTTTGCAGCACCAACCAACCTGTAAGCGCACCCACTCCCAGCAATGTGACTTGTGTGCCCTGCTTGATGGTGCTGACCACTTCGTAAGCATCACCCGGCCCAGCGTAACACAGCGTGTCATGCATAACCGTGGTCGGTTGGGGCGTGGACGTGATGGTCGCTGTTGCAATAGATGCTGGCGTTTGAGTACCCGTAACCGGCGTGGAGCTGGAAACCGTTTCCGCGGCTGCAGATGTTGCCGTGTCCGCCGCGGATTGCGCCTGCGCTGTGATGGTTTGAGCGACCAGTGTGCCCACAGGAATCTTTGTGGGAGAAGATTGACCAAGATCGACATTGATCCCGCAGGCAAGACTTACCAATAAGACAGCTACACATCCAGCAAGTATACGTTTTATTCCAAGTTTCATCGCTTATCCTTTCTACTCTTAAATATTGAAGCGGGTTGATTGTATTTCATTAACGTACATTATCGTTGAAGATTCCATAAGAAACAATTCGTTCCCGGATGGCCTAAAACAAATTCACCAAACCCATCACGATCAACATTACCAGCACAATGCGGCGAAAAAGCAGCAGAGGAATCCGCCTATCGAGCAGCGCGCCCGCCAACAGTCCCAGCAAGACGGCGGGAAAGGCATAGGGCAGCCAACGCAGCACATCGGGGCGGAAATCCCCTGCGAGGAAATGTCCGATCAACACCTGCAAACTGATGACGATGAAATATCCCTGTAAGTTGCTCTTGAATCGTTCGGGCGGCCAATTCTGTGTATCGGCGTAGAGAATCACCGGCGGCCCCGAAGTGTTGTACGCTCCGCCAAGCAGCCCTCCCAGGAAACCGGCCAGCCACGGCAGGAAAAAATGATCCAATTTTGGCAGGCGTTTTCCCAACAAGGCATACACGGCATAACCAATCAGTACCGCGCCCAACACCGAAAGCGCAACCCGCTGGCTGACCAGCTTCAACAAAATCACCCCGAATGGCACGCCCACAATCGAAGCCAATACGACCTTCCATAGTTCGCGCAGCGAAAGTTGCTGCCGAAAACGGATCAGCAGGACAATGTCTATCAGCATAATGCATAACGCGGCCAATGGTGAGGCAATACGTATGCCAATCAGCGCGGGCAGGAAAGCCATTAATACCAACGCACTGCCAAACCCAGAGATGCTCTGCACCAGCGCCGACACGAAAACAATCACAACAACTGCAATGAGAATAGAAGCAAACATCAATATTCCTCTATGAGGGGAGATTTTACCTGAACCATCTCCAAGCAGGAATCGCTCGAACATAGTTGCTCAAATCCGCGCGAGTTTACACAAATTCTTTTTTCTCTATCGTACAAATGTCGTTGCGAGAGCAGTATTCTTCCGCTCGAAGCAATCTCCCGATGGTTTTTGCGAGAAATTTGCTTGAAAACAAGAGATTGCTTCATGGCGCTTTGGCGCCACTCGCAACGACATCAAGAAATTAGTTTGTACGGTAGCAAAATTCTTTTTGAATTCGCGAGAACCAGCGAACATTCGCGGACGAGTTCCTGACTGCGTTATGCATAGGAATCTGGTCGATTACATTCAAAAGAATGTGATATGCTTTTCGTAAAGGAAAAGGAAAAATGGCAAAGAATTCCATAGCATTGATGACCGACAGCACCTGCGACATTCCCGATGAATTGATTCAGCAATACGGCATCACCATCATCCCTGAATTGGTGATCTGGGGCGATCAGACCTATCGCGACCGCATCGACATCACACCGCAAGCTTTCTACGAACGCATCGAAAAAGACCCGGTCATGCCGAGTACCACCCTTCCCAGCCCGGCAGAATTCGAGAACGTATACAAGGACGCGATTGAAAATGGCGCGAGTGAAATCGTCCTCTTTACCGTCAGCGCGGCCATGAGCGGAACGTATCAGGCTGCCAAGCAAATCGGCGAGCAGATGGAAGTTCCCGTACATGTCATCGACTCGAAAGGGCCGACGATGAGTCTGGGCTGGCAGGTACTCGCCGCGGCGCGCAGACGAGAGGCGGGCGCGACCATCCAGGAGATGATCGCCGCCGCCGATAAAGTCCGCCAAAAATTGGTTCAGATCGTCTGCCTGGATACATTGGAATATCTGCATCGCGGCGGACGCATCGGCACCGCCACCAAATTCATCGGAACGTTATTGGACATCAAGCCGCTGGTACAGATCAATCATGTCACGGGAATCGTCGAGCCATCCGGCCAGGCGCGGACGCGCAAAAAATCCATCGAGGTTTTGATCGAACGCTTCTTCGAGCAGGTCCAAAAGGAGAAGCCCCTGCATGTTGCAGTTCTGCACGGCAATGCCTTGGCGGAAGCGCAGGCTATCGCCGAACGCATTCGTCAAACCTACGCGCCCAAGGAGTTGCTGCTCAACATCACCGGGCCTGTGCTGGGGATCAACACCGGTCCACGGACACTGGCATTATGCGGTTACACTGAAGAATAAGGAGGATGAATCTGTTGTAAAGATGGATAACATCGCCCTGAACGGACACTGAGCGCAGTCGAAGTGGAATATTGAAGCTAAAATCCGCGCTTCGACTACGGATTTTATCCTCCGCTCCGTGCGATACATTGTATGTTTGCAGCAGAATAAAGGAGGATTTATAAACCGAAGGCAACGCACTCGGGCCGCGCCAGCATCATCGGCACATGGATGGGCGGCATCTGCGCCAGGAACGGATTGGTGATATCCGCCTCATAGATGGACAGCCAGGTAGCGTGCCCCACTTCGATGCTGGTCGCAAAGTCGGTATGAGTCGAGATGCGGATCTTACCCTTTGCTGTAAAGGTGCCGATCCACATATTCACATCCGCCATGGTGCGGTTGCCTTCATTGGCATCGTAATCGAGCGGGTCCGTTAGAGGCGGCGCGAGATGAAATGCGATCAACTGATTTGTCGGAAAATAGAGCTCGCCATAGTTCAGTGATCTAGGCGGCGTCCCGCCAAAGAGCACCACCTGTGCCTTCAACAAATGAATGTAATTCGGCACGCCCTGCGTCCTCAGCCAAATGCTGACGCGTACGTTTTCCCTCGTTACCAAATCGCCGCGCACAAAGGCATTGTTGGTATAAAACATTACTGTGGAAGTCTTTTCATTCGCTGCAAGTTTATACATGAATATTTCTCACGAAACATTATACAACTTCTCTTTCGTAATCGAGTCGGTAATTTCGCAAGTTTCCGAATTTTTCCCGTATAATCAGGACTATGCAATCCAAACGCTGGGTTATTCAACCAAAACTCACACCGCAAGCTGATAAAAACCTTGCCAAGTTTCCGTCGATTTTGCGGCAGTTGCTTTTCAATCGCGGCTACGCCACCGATGCGGATGCGCGTGCCTTTCTCAAAGCCGAAGCAAACTTCGACACCAATCCGCTCCAAATCAAGGACATGGGCGCCGCCATCGAACGCATCCGCTTCGCGCTGGACCATGGACAGGCGATTGCCATCTACGGTGATTACGATGTGGACGGCGTTACCGCCACCGCCCTGCTCGTGCAGACTCTCCAAGGACTCGGCGGGGACGTACGACGCCACATTCCGAATCGATTCGAAGAAGGCTACGGACTCAACAACGACGCACTGGACAATCTAAAGGCAGAGGGCGCCGAACTCATCATTACGGTGGATTGCGGAATCCGCTCGCCGGACGAAGCGCAACACGCGCGAGACATTGGGCTGGACCTCATCATCTCAGATCATCACCACCCCAGCGAGGAGCTACCGCCTGCCTTTGCCATCATCAATCCAAAGCAGGCAGGAGATCTTTATGCGGATAAAGATTTGGCTGGCGTTGGAATTGCCTACAAAATAGCAGAGGCGTTGATCGGCAGCGGAGATATGTCGCTGATCGACTTGCTCGACTTGGTCGCCCTCGGAACGGTTGCGGACCTGGCACCATTAGTCGGCGAAAACCGCGCTCTGGTGCGGCGCGGCTTGAGGCAGATCCGCGAGACAAAGCGCCAGGGCTTATTCTCTCTCGCCAATGTCGCTGAAATCGCCATCAACAAAATCACGGCGGATCAAATCGGCTTTACGCTCGGTCCGCGGCTCAACGCGGCAGGCAGACTCGAATCTGCATTGGCCGCGTTGGATTTATTGACCACCAACGATTTCATGATCGCCGGCCAACTGGCACAGCAACTCGATGTGCAGAATCGGCAGCGGCAGGCGTTGACGCGCGTGACGCAGGAAAAAGCTGAAATGCTGGCTACGTTCGATGGCGAGAATCCTTATTTGCTGTTTGCGGTCGCGGAAGAATTCAATCCCGGCGTGATCGGCCTGGCTGCCTCGCGTTTGACGGAAACACATTACCGTCCATCGGTCGTCGCAGCCAAAGGTCCGGAAGAGACGCGCGGCTCCTGCCGCTCCATCCCCGAATTCCACATCACCGATGCGCTCGACAAATGTGCGGATTTGCTGGTGCGTCATGGCGGACACGCGGCCGCCGCGGGATTCACCGTCCGCAACGAAAAGCTTCCGGAACTGGTCAACCGCCTGAAGTCGATCGCTGAAGCGCAACTGAGCGGGCATGATTTGCGCGCCACTGTCACCGCCGATATGGAAATCCCCTTATCAGAACTAAATTTTGATCTACTAAAACATCTGGCTTATTTCGAACCGACTGGTTACGGCAATCCCTCCGCGATTTTTGCCTCACGCAATGTAAAGGTCAAATATGCGCGCGCGGTCGGCTCCGAGGGAAGGCATCTCAAGCTGGCGCTCGAAGACGAACATGGCGCCGTCCACGATGCGATTGGATTCCGTTTGGGAAGCCTGCAGGCCGAGCTGTCCTCCCGCGTGGATGTGATGTATTCGTTCGAGGCGAACGAATATAACGGCCGGACTTCATTGCAACTGAATTTAAAAGATGTAAGGGCAGCAGAATAAATATTAATTTTTAACAGCTCATTCCATATCGAGTTTTTCCAAATAAAATTCCTCGCCTGCCAGAATCTTTACACCTACGCCTCCGCAAGTGGGACAATGAAACTCGCCGTGTTCAGGATGATATTTGCGGAAGCAGCTCATGCACTGAACTTCGGCAGGAATATCCCGAAAGTGCAAGATCGCCCTTTCCGCCAAAGTTCCTTTACTGATTTGACGCCAGCGGTCCTGCGCCGATTCGGCTGTGCAGCCTGAAATTTCGCCAATCACAATATATACATGGATAAGACGTTTGGCGTTGTCGCCGCTTGCCTTCTTAATCACCGCGTCCAAAACGGTTTGCGCCGCGTGAAGTTCGTCCATCGTGAGAGCCTCAACCAACAAATCGGAATAAACTCAGGCTGGTCTATAAGCCGCATTCTGTAAAACAGTCTGCACAGGTTTACGCTCCGAGAGCGTCTTCCCTGCCAGATTATTTCGGCGATCATCTATCTGTGCAGTCTACCCGAGGCGAAAAGGAGCGGGCCGCTCCATCGTCTCTGCTTGACCTTGCTCCCAACGGGGGTTGCCTGGCCGATCACATTACTGTGAACGCCGGTGGTCTCTTACACCACCTTTTCACTATCACCGCTCGCGCGGCTACTTGTTTCTGTGGCCCGATGCGATAGATCTCTCCATCCCGGGATTTCCCCGGCGTTGTGCCCTGTGGAGTACGGACTTTCCTCGATGACGCCCAAGCGCCACCGCGACCGCCCGACCAGCCTGAGGTTCATTCATCATACACGCGAGGAGAAAGGCAGTCAACTCTACCCAGAGGCTTTTTTTAATGTAAAATAAGGATGGATAAGCGGTCCAGCGAAAGAACGATGATTGAGGTGTTGCTCCATTCTCGTCAGCGAGCAACACATCGGAAATTTGTCTTTCGAAGGCTGCTTGGCATCTTTCCTGCGAGGAACATTTTGAGCAGCATACCTGGAAAATACATCATTGGCCTGACCGGCAATATCGCCACCGGAAAAAGTGTAGTACGCAGAATGTTGGAACATCTTGGCGCGTACACCATCGACGCGGATTCCCTGGCGCATCGCGCCATAGCAAAAGGGGCGCCAGGCTATCAGCCGGTTCTCAATCAATTCGGTAAATGGATTCTGGATTCACAAGGCGAGATCAATCGCAGCAAGCTCGGAAGCATCGTCTTTCGTGATCCTGTCGCGCTTGCCGCGCTGGAAGGCATTCTTCACCCACTGATTTTCCAAGCGGTGCATATTCTGGTAAAACGGGCCAGCCAGCCCATCGTGGCAATCGAGGCGATCAAAATCCTGGAGAGCAACCTGCGGAAGGAATGCGACAGCATTTGGGTAACCTATGCGCCAGAGGAAGTTCAGATCGAACGGTTGATGCGCAAACGCAACTTGAGGCGTGAAGATGCTCGTCAGCAGATCAGCTTGCAAAGCCCACAAAGTGAAAAAATCGCGGCGGCCAACGTGGTTATCCGCAACATCGGCTCTTACGATGATTTGTGGAAACAGGTCAGCGCGGCCTGGAAGCAGATCGAATCAGCCTCCGTTGGGATCACGCGCCCGCCAGTCGTCCGGCAGGGTACGGGGCACT
>JBJKOR010000346.1:0-1853 GCA_046707185.1 Anaerolineales bacterium
ATCCAGCGCGTGATGGTCGGCCCAGTTTTCGTCCGCGTAGGAGCCGAGCAGAGTCATCACATCCGCTTCGCGATCTGTTGGATACACCACGATGAAGATGTATTTGAAGCTTCGCCATTCATTCGTAAAATCGTTATAGGACACATGGTAATTGGCGCCGCCGCCAAGGATGGTTTTGTACGTATCCTGAATGATCAACGTTTGCGTATTGTCGTCATAACCGGTGATGTATTGATAATGTCCCATCCAACTCAGCTGGCCGGTCAGGTCATATTGCTGCTCGCCTTTTTCAGCGACCACCGGAAATCCGCCAGCGATGAGGCGCTTGACCACATCTATATTTCCGCCGTATCGCAACACAGAACTCATGCCGGGGACATTCTCCGTGATGTAATCCTGCAATTCATACGGCATCACATTTTTATCGGGACTTGCGGCAGGGTCGCCCGCCTTATTGAGATTGCCCGGCATCAGCGCCTTGCCGATGGTATCGCGATTGCCTTTCCAGCCCCAAAACGTCAGCGCCATGGAAAAGTTGGTGGGGCCACAATAATTGTAGCGACCGGTTTGATCTTCGTATTTGACTCCGCTCAATGAAACGGCAGGCGGCAAAGGTTCCGGCGTGACCGTTACCGTGGGCGTCGCTTCAATCGTGACCGGAGATGGAGTTGGCGTTATAACGGGCTTTGCCTGCGCCGTCGAATAAGCACTCATCGTCGCCTGGACAATGGAATCGATCGCGACCTGCTGCGAAACCTGCGGGACAAATTGCGCTTGGCTGGGCGGATTGAAGAAATAGATGATGCGGGTGCGGAGATCGTCGAGCCGCCACGCCAGATGTTCGTGGACTGGCGGGACATAATACATGCCGATTGCGAAAGCCATCAAAAGCGGGACGGCTAAAACACCGATAAGAGTCTTGCGCATGAAAAGAATTCTAACATGCTATATTAAGAGACTTATAAGCCATATTCTTTTAGCCTTGCACGTATTGCCGGTTCTCCTCCTTCCAAATGCAATACTACAAGTCGATTCGTCTTAATATCATCCATACCGCCAGCTGCCGCAACATTCGTTTCTGTCGAAGAACCCTCAAGCACAATTCCTAAGTCAAGATCGGGACCAACTGCAATGTTAGGATTGTGAGTAGCAAATATGAATTGCCTTTTATCTTTTGAAGCTTTAACCAACCGCACAATGTAATCAGATATAAATGGGGAATATAAGGCATCCTCTGGTTGGTCGAAAAGGATGGGTAATGAACCCTCTACCAGTGATAATGAGATAATAACCACTGCCTTCTGACCAGTTGAGAGCTTATCAAGTTGTCTATAGTTTCCTTCCACCTCCACGGAAATTTCGAGGTAATCATCAGTTCGTATGTTCTCAATGTTGTAAGAGTTGGATGCATCTGCTCTTAGCTGGTTAACGACTTCTTCAGCCCAATTTGCAATACCAGTCCGGTTTTCCACCTCTTGGACACCATTGGTTCGAACCATATTTGCTAGTTCAAAAGGATCAATTTTTTCACATATAGAATCAACAACTTTCACCTTTTGATTAGAGCCTTGCATTCTGATTGCTTTGTTCATGAAAGATTTAAATTCATCCCTATTTCCATTTACCTTTAGAGCAATTCTAAGTTTCGGAACAGTTTTCAATATCTCTTTTATTTTCTTTTCTCTTAGTACAGCTGTGCGCGCCTTTTGATCCTTAATAAGATTGACGTTCTCCTCTCTAATTTTTATTAGGCGTTTATATTCTTTCTCGGCAGCATCAATTTTATTAAGTTCGGCTTGTGTGTCAAATTTCCTTCTGTTTAGATCTGCTAGTTGTGCATTAATATCTTTTAG
>JBJKOR010000347.1:0-2680 GCA_046707185.1 Anaerolineales bacterium
AAAAGTTGACCGCCAGCGAAAATATCTTCGACACGCTGCAGGCCCTTCGTGCCTTGCGCGATGAAGTCGAACGGTCTTTGCGTTCGATGGGCGTGACTGCTGAATTACAGGAATCGCCGGCGATGGATTCATCCGGCACAAAGGCAGACAGGGCCAGCGAATTCATTCCATCTGTTCCGCCTTCGCCGGAGATGGAAGCCTTGCTCAAGGATGCCGCACACAAAAAAGTCAAACGGCAGGAGATGGATGAATATTGGAGCAAGGCCGCGGAACAAAATGCAGGCAAGTCGAGCAACCCCGAGGTGATCTCGTACGAGGAAGCCCGCAAAATGGGATTGACTCCCGATACCAAGAAATAATGTGATAAAATCGTCCCGCTTTCGATGGGGCGTGGTGCAAGGGCAGCACACCAGCCTTTGGAGCTGTGGATCTTGGTTCGAATCCAGGCGCCCCAGTCTAAGATCAAACCCGCGCAGGCGGGAATTATCCTCAATAGAAACAAGCCTTGCGCGAGCAGGCTTGTTTTGCTTTAGGAGAGTGATATGAACGTTACTGCTATCTTGCTCGCTGCAGGTCAGGGCACGCGCATGAAATCGGATTTGCCCAAAATGCTTCATCCGATTTGCGGCAGGCCAATGCTGGCGCATTCGCTCGCGGCAGCGGCACAAGTCAGTGATGGGGCGCCGGTTGTGATCGTGGGACATGGAGCGGATCGGGTTCGCGAATCCGTTTCCGGCGGAGTCCGATTCGTGGTGCAGGATCCGCAACTCGGCACGGGACACGCGGTCAAGCAAGCGGAGACGTTACTCAAAGGTAAGGCCGATTATGTGCTCGTGACGTATGGCGATATGCCTTTGCTGCAAGCCTCGACCTTGCAGCGGCTCGTCGAGACCCAGAAATCGAATCGCGGCCCGATGTCGATGCTGACGGTAGTCGCCGATGATCCGCGCGGCTTCGGACGCGTGCTGCGTAACGCCGATGGAACCGTCGCCGCGATTGTCGAAGAATATGTGGCCACGCCGGAACAATTGAATGTTAAAGAATTGAACGTCGGCGCGTATTGCTTCAGCGCGGATTGGTTATGGGAGGCTTTGCATCGCATCGATGTTTCGCCGAAGGGCGAATATTATTTGACGGATACTGCCGAGCTGGCAGTCAAAGATGACTTGCCGATTCAAGCCGTGGCCTGCGATGATATTTCCGAAACCATTGGAATCAATACGCGCGTCGATTTGGCGGATGCCGAAGCAGTGATACGCGCGCGCATCAATCGCATGCACATGTTGAACGGCGTGACGATTTTGAATCCGGATGCGACGTATATCGAAGCCGATGTTCAGATTGGCAAGGACAGTGTTATTTTGCCGAACACTTATATTTTTGGAAAAACCGTTATCGGTGAGCGGAATCAGATCGGTCCCAATTCGCACATTCGCGACACAAAGATTGGGAATGATTGCAAAGTATTTATGTCGGTGATGGAAAGCGCGGTCCTGGAAGATTTTGTGGATACGGGGCCGTTTGCCCGTTTGCGGAAAGGCGCGCATTTGGGCCGGCATGTCCACATGGGCAACTTCGGCGAGGTGAAAGATTCATATCTCGCTGAAGGCGTCAAGATGGGACACTTCTCATATATTGGCAATGCGAACATCGGAAAGAATACCAACATTGGCGCGGGGACGATCACATGCAACTTCGATGGCGTGAATAAGAATCCAACCGAGATCGGCGAGGACGTCTTTATCGGTTCCGATTCGATGCTGGTCGCACCGTTGAAGATCGGTGATCGGGCGAAGACCGGCGCGGGCGCGGTCGTTACGAAAGATGTGCCTGCCGATATGCTTGCGGTCGGCGTTCCGGCGCGCTCGATCAAGAAGTTGGAAAAGAAAGTGAAATAGAGAATAGTAAGTAGTGAGTAGAAAGAAGTAAAACGCAAAACGCAACAAATAAAACGCAATAAGAAAAACGCAAGAGTGTGACTATGTTAACAAAAGAAGAAAAACAAGCGCTGATCGATCTTGCCAACGAAGCGCGGCGGCGCGCCTATGTGCCTTACTCTCATTACGCGGTCGGCGCGGCGCTGCGAACGAAAACCGGACGGTTGTTCACCGGCGTCAACATCGAGAACGCCGCCTACCCGACCACGATCTGTGCGGAACGCGTGGCAGTTTTCAAGGCGGTTTCGGAAGGGGAGCGCGAGTTCGAAGTCATCGCGGTCGTCACCGATAACGGCGGTACACCCTGCGGTTCGTGCCGTCAGGTGCTGGCGGAGTTTGGCTTGGACACCATCGTTTTGATCGCGGATGGAAGCGGCAAGCTTGTCCAACAGACCACGGTGAAAGAGTTGCTGCCCGACGCCTTTAGGCCGCAGGTTTTGAAAAGATAATTCGATGGATTTATGTCGTTGCGAGGAGCGCAGCGACGAAGCAATCTCCTGTTGGTCGGTCATAGCGTTGCTTGCAAAAGATGAGATTGCTTCGCAAAAAGCGCTCGCAATGACATATTTTATATAACATGCCTCGTCCTGAACATTCTATTCGCGTGGAAGCTGTCGTGCTTCGTCATTCCGATTACGGCGAAGCCGATCGCATCTTGACTCTCTACACGCGCCAACTCGGAAAGACGCGTGCCATTGTCAAAGGTGCGCGCAAACTCACCTCACGCAAAGCGGGACATCTCG
>JBJKOR010000348.1:0-2208 GCA_046707185.1 Anaerolineales bacterium
TTCGCGGCAACTGTCCCTATCATGGAGATTGCTTCGAGGGGCTTGCCAGCGGTCCGGCCGTTGAAAAACGACTAGGACGTCGCGGTGAAACCATCGGCGACGACGATCCTTATTGGGACATCGAAGCCGATTACATCGCTGCCGCATTGAACAACTACATCCTGACTCTTTCCCCAAAACGTATCGTCATCGGCGGCGGAATCATGGAACGGAAACTCCTTTTCCCGCTCGTTCGCCGCAAAGTTCCAGAGCTGTTGAATGGCTATGTTCAAAATGAAACTTTGCTAAAACACCTCGACGAGTATATCGTCCCGCCGGGGCTTGGGAACCAATCCGGAAGCCTGGGTGCGATTGCCCTGGCGATGGCTGCCGCAAACTCATAAACTATTGATTCCACACATTACATCTTGCCGCGGTCAAATATAATTTTATTTTGAAGTCATCGCAAAGGAAATAATTATGACATCCCCACAACAAACTGCAGCCTTGACAATGGACGTGATTCCGTCGCTGACGCGGCTGATCCGTTCCAAGTTCCGCGAGAAGCGGGTTGGCGATCTGACCATGGTGGAATTCCGCACGATGGCATTCATCAACGCCAATCAAAATGCGTCGCACTCGGAAGCAGCAGAACACATCGGGCTTGGACGCCCTTCGATGTCCAAAGTGGTGGATGCGCTGGTCAATCGGAAAAGGGTCGTCAGGAAGGTGCATGGAAAAGACCGCCGCCGAATCTGCCTGACAATCACCAAACAAGGCCAGCGCGACCTCGACGAGGCGTACCAGCATACACAGTTGTATTTTGCCGATAAATTCTCGAGTCTTTCCGAAAAACAACGCATGCAAGTTGTTGAATCATTAAGCCTGTTAAAAGAACTATTTGCTTTGAGCGCAAGCTTATCCGAGAGTGAACTCGTGAAGCAGAAATAAATCCCATCCTGGTTCCAAACGTATACACCATGACACAACTTCTGGCCCCCTTTACTTTCTCGCAGTCGTCCTTGCAGGATTACGCCGATTGCCCGCGTCGATTCCAATTGCGCTACGTGGATCGGTTAAGCTGGCCTGCGGTCGACTCCGAGCCGATTGTCGAAAACGAACGCCGCCAGATCGAGGGACAAATCTTCCATCGGCTTGCCCAACAATATTTGCTCGGCGTGCCTGCCGGGAATCTTTCTGCGATGGCAAATACACCGAACTTGGAAAGATGGTGGAAGAATTTCATGGATTGGTCAAGCGACCTCCGAGGTCTTCGCGAAGCACCCCGAAGGGACAAAGACCTCGGAGGTCTGGCAACAGAATTGACCTTATCCTCGCCGATTGGAAATCATCGCCTGATCGCAAAATACGATTTGGTGGCAGTTCGAAATAGCCGGGCATCCATCTACGATTGGAAGACCTATGCCAAGCGTCCGCGCGATGAATGGATGGCCGCGCGCTGGCAGACGCGCGTGTATCGTTCACTGCTACTTCAGGCGGGCGCGCATTTGAATAAAGGCAAGCCGTTCGAATCAGAAGAAATCGAAATGACCTATTGGTATGCCGACTTCCCCTCCGAGCCAGCAAGATTCAAATATGATGCAAAGCAGTTCAAGCGCGATTGGTCGGCAATCGGAAAAGTTGTAGAAGAGATTTCGAGCGCAAAAGAATTCCCATTAACCGAAGATGAAAAGATGTGCCGCTTCTGTGTTTATCGTTCGTATTGCAACCGCGGCGCGCAAGCGGGCCAGATGGATGAAGCGGAAGCAGAAATGGAATCCGAAGCCGCGTTCGATGTCAACTTTGAACAGATCGGGGAGATCGAATTCTAGCTCCAATACCCTTTCATCAATTCATGCGGCCATTCGGGCTGGCGAATTGATGCGCGCGGCAGGAACTCAGCAAAGACCGGCTTGATATCAGGCACAAGCATGCCGCCCACCGCAGCGAGTCCTTTGGCAAGTAAACTGTGCTGCCGTTAATGATTCCAAGTGTGCACGCAAACCATGATACTGTCGGCGAATTCAAGTTGCTTCCTGCGCCGTCCCCGGCGCAGGATTTCGGCAGGCTCAATCTGGCATATTTACCTCACTGACGTTACGCAATTCTCGTTTTTCTCACCGCCAAGGCGCGAAGAACGCCAAGAAAGTTTTTCCTTCGCGAAGAAAAGAACGCCTTCGCGGCCTTTGCGTCTTTGCGGTAAGCATTTTGCTGCTGACTGCGTAAGGT
>JBJKOR010000349.1:0-1309 GCA_046707185.1 Anaerolineales bacterium
GTGACCTATGACTTTGCGCGTTTGATGGATCATGCCACCGAAGTAAAGTGCTCCGGCTTCGGCGACGCGATCATCAAGCATATGTAATCAAAACGAAAAAAACAAAACGCAAAGATCAAAACGCAAAGATCAAAACGCAAAAAAGTAGAAGGCGTTCTCATTTCGAGGACGCCTTTTGTATTCATTTCTTTGATTTTACTTTTCGCTGCAAGAAATACTGGGTACAATCGTGTTGTAGTTGCCTTCGAGAATTATTTGGAAAGAAAATTGTGCTGATGACTGAGCCGCTCCCGATTCATTTTCTCGATCAACCCATCGAAGTTATCTTCGATAAGCCTCCCGCGCTCGAAAAGACTCCCGATTGTCCCGACGGATTTATTTGGGAAGGGAAAACCTATCGCGTGATCGAGATGCTTTCTTCGTGGAGCGATTTCAAGCGGCGCGGCAAAATGGCGCGCAATATGCGTCCGGCTCACACTGAAGTCGCGTCCACACGCGGCTCATTGAATGTGGGACGCTTCTTCTTTCGCGTACGCGTGGACACCGAGCAAATCTTCGATTTATATTATGACCGCGCCATGAAGAATATCGATGAACGCAAAGGTCAATGGTTTGTGTATCGCGAATTGTCCAACTGAGCTGAGAAAATTGATCTCTTTGATGTCCGAAAGTGGTTAGTGTAGCGATAAATGCTGCCAAAACATGAACTGGCTCAGTCCCTGATAAGCAATTGAAAGCGGGACGCCCATCAAGCTGGCAATCGCATTCGAGATTCCCCAAAATATGTTGCCAAAGACCGGAACATACCACATCAGGAAAAACAGAATCCAAATGCCGTATGCCCCAAATTGACTGGCTCTTTCGCGGACGGTATAGGATAGAAAAGGCGCAAGAGCACCGTATCCGTCCAACGGCGGGAGCGGTATCAGATTCAACACCGCCGCGATGACTTGTAACAGGGCGAGGAAAGCCAGAGCAGGCCAGATTCCGCTCGAGGTCGCGGGGGCGAAGCTCAGAACAATCCCAAGGATGATCGCCAGAATCACATTGGAAGTCGGTCCTGCCAGTGAAACCGCACTGACCCAATTGCGGCTCCGCAACCGCCAGGTTTCGATATAGACTGCGCCGCCGGGCAAGCCGATACCGCCGATCAGGAGAAAGATGAGCGGCAGTAATAACGAATAAACCGGGTGTGTATATTTGAGCGGATTGAACGTGAGATAACCTTTGTCTTTGACGGTCGTGTCGCCGCCGAGATAGGCGACCAGCGCATGCGAAAATTCATGCAGACACAGCGAGAAAACCCAGC
>JBJKOR010000350.1:0-4639 GCA_046707185.1 Anaerolineales bacterium
CCACAGATAAAATCTTCGAAATTTCTTCTTTAAGTTCTCACCGGGGAATCATCGAAAATCATCGATTCGCGGGAAGTTTTGGAATTAACTTGCCCGTCCGCTGGGGCCGTGATACACTGTATACGGATTTTATTTGTGGAATGACCGTAAATCTGCTGGTTGTCACCTCAAGCTCTAATTTTGGGGAAAGCCTCCGCCGTTCGCTGGAGGAGAGTGGAGCATACTGCGTTTTTGTAGTGAATAACAAGGCCTCGGCGGTGGTTCGCACGGATGAAGAGAAATGTGCCGCTGCCTTTCTGGACCTGAACCTTGGTCCTGAGTGGATCGAAGAGATTGGTCAGGCGCTTCGTACCGTCTCACCACAGATCGACCTCTTTATTCTCTCCGATGACGAAAATCTGCCGGCGTTTGATTCGCTCCGCCCCTGGAAGCTCATCCACAGGTCGTTCGAAGCTGATGATTTATATTGCGCTCTTGAGACGCCCCAAGCTGAACAAGCTAAAGTCGAGGCTTCGCCTAATGAGCTTTCTCCTGCCGAGAAAGAACTTCCGTGGTTGAGTGATGCAAACAAAGCTGCCCAACATCTGACGCGCTTAAGTCTTGAGTCTTCATCGCAGGCCGCACTAATTACTCGAAATGATGTTTTATGGGCATATGCAGGGCAGTTATCCCAAAGCGCTGCCAACGAAATTGCCAGCTCCTTGTCCCATAACTGGAGCGACGAAAAACACAGCGACCTCCTGCGTTTCATTCGTCTCGAGAGCACCAAAGCGGAACACATGCTTTATGCGACCCAGCTTGCGGAGGGCGTCCTGCTCGCGATGGTTTTCGACGCGGAAACGCCGTTCAGTACCATACGTTCGCAAGCCGGGCAGTTGATCACTTCGTTGAGTGAAGATGAAGTCAAAGGGGCGAGGCCGAATTCCCCGGGATCAGGGTCAACGAACGGCGATGAATTCAGCGACGGCGGGGATGAAGTCGTCGTCCCGTCCATCTCTGAAATCATTATGGACGTGCCTCCCCCCGACCCCAAGTATGCACCGCAGAAAAAGCCTTCTCCACCGGAAATGCCGTGGCCGCCGCGCCGTCCCGAAGTGATCGCGGAGCCGGATCAGACTCGCCACTCCATTTTTAGCCGCGAATCCTCCATGCCGATTCCGCTGAGAAATTTACTTGTAACCCCATCATCTTCTGATTTGGATCAAACCACACCTTCGCAATCCCAGGCGGGGGAGGAATTGCAAGTGACTATGCCGTCCAAGTCAAGGCCGCGCCCGAGCATACCGGTACAGCCTGGAGAATTGGATGAAACTGTTCTGCACCCGGCGGATGATGAAAAGCGTATTGTGGTCGAACCGGTCAGCGCCGGGGTCTACAATCTAACGTATGCTTGCCTGTTGGTGCCGCGCTTCTCGTCTCATTATTTGACCGGCGATATCGCCGATCGCCTTTCGGAATGGCTTCCGACGATTTGTGTCGCCTTCGGCTGGCGGCTTGAATATCTGGCGGTTCGTCCCGAATATTTGCAATGGGTGGTGAATGTGCCGCCCGCCACCTCGCCGGGGTATTTGATGCGTATCATGCGCCAGCAGACTTCCGAGAGAATATTTGCTGAGTTTTCGCGCTTGAAGAAGGAAAACCCTTCCGGCGATTTCTGGGCCCCCGGTTATCTCATCATGGGCGGAACCAAGCCGCATCCGTCACAGCTCGTCAAGGATTACATCAAGCAGATCCGCCAGCGGCAAGGGCTTGAAAAGAAACACAAGTAATTCGTTGTTTCAGTATATTGAGCGCAGAGTATAATCACTCTGCGTTTTTGTTTACTACTTTCTGAGCACTGACTGCTGAACACTGCCTACTGAACACTGCTTACTAAAATATGCCTCCCACCCTTTATCTCATCGATGGTCATGCACTTGCGTATCGCATGTATTTTGCCTTGACGGCCGGAGCCGGTTCACAACGCTGGCAGACATCCAAGGGCGAACCGACCGCGGGCATTTACGGCTTTGCGCGTGAACTCATGCGCATCATGGAACAGGAAAAGCCGGAATATCTGGCTGTCGCCTTCGATGTGGGCAAGACTTTCCGCGATGAACTCTTTCCCGATTACAAAGGCACGCGCGAAAAAATGCCGGATGACCTGCGTGTTCAGATCGAACGAATTCGGCACTTGGTGGACGCCTTCAATATTCCGCGACTCGAGATGGAAGGGTACGAAGCCGATGATGTGCTCGGCTCGGTGGCGCGGCAAGTTGCGGAACAAGGCTTGGGCGTCAAGATCATCACCGGCGACCGCGATCTCCTGCAACTGGTCGATAAGCGAACCGCTGTTTATCTCGCGGGGGATGACCAGAATTACATCACAGATGAAGATGTAGTCCGTAAACTTGGCGTCCGTCCGAATCAGGTTGTGGATTACAAAGCCATCGTGGGCGATAAATCGGATAACATCCCCGGCGTGGCGGGCGTGGGTGAAAAGACCACGATTGCGCTTCTCGAAAAATTTGGGACGCTCGACGCGATTTATGAAAACATCGATCAGGTAGAGAATCGTTGGAAGACAAAGCTCGAAGCCGGAAAAGATGCGGCGTATTTGAGCCGCGACCTTGCACAGATTCACTCTGATTTGAAAATCATGTTCGATCTTGAGAATGCCAGAACTCATGAATTCGATGCGGCGAAGGTGGAAGAGTTTTTCGAGGAATTGGAATTTCGTTCGCTCATCAAGACCCTTGAGCGGCTGACCGGTAAGGGAACTTCTTCCGCGTCTGCCAAATCCTCTAGCGGACAGCTCTCGTTGTTCGAATCCGCACCGGCGGTCCTTCCGGTAAAACAACCGACTTCGTCCATTGACGTCAAAATTGTCGATACGCTCAAAAAGCTGAGTGATCTCGCCAAAGGACTTGCTTCTGCGAAAGTAATCGCCTTCGATACCGAAACAACCTCTACGGAAGAAACACAAGCCGAGCTTGTCGGCATTTCATTGGCGGTCAAAGAGGGGGAAGGGTTTTACATTCCCGTTGGACATTTGACCGGTGACAATCTTCCGCTGGAACAAGTAATCTCTGCTCTCCATGATCCATTAACCAATCCTCGCATTTCCAAAGTCGCGCACAACGCCAAATACGATTACATTGTTTTGGCTCGCCACGGCCTTGTTGTGACTCCAATCAGCTTTGATACGATGATCGCCGAGTTCGTGGTCAATCCTTCTTCGCACGATCTTGGCTTGAAGAACCTTGCTTTCAAACGCCTTGGCGATGAAATGACTCATATCAAGGAGTTGATCGGCAAAGGCAAAAAGCAGATCAGCATGGCGGAAGTGGCAATTGAGTCCGCAGCGCCATATGCTGCGGCGGATGCGGAAAGTACGCTGCGACTGCTCCCGATCATGCAGGCTGAGATCAAGCGCGTCGATGCTGAGAAGTTGATGGATGAAATCGAAATGCCGTTGATTCCTGTTTTGGCAGAAATGGAAATGACCGGCGTTTTGCTGGATTTAACTTTCTTCGAAAAGTTGAGCAAAGAACTGACTCAGCGCATGGCAAGTATTGAAAAGCAAGTTTATGAGGCCGTTGGCAAGCCGTTCAATATCAATTCCACGCAGCAACTTTCGGATGTGCTGTTCACTCGCTTGCGACTCGAACCGCCGGATCGCGGCAAGAAAACTGCCAGTGGACATTATTCCACATCGGCGGATGTGTTGGATGCGCTGAGCGGTAAGCATCCGGTCGTGGATTGGGTGATCGAGCATCGCGAGCTATCCAAGCTCAAATCAACCTATGTGGACGCGTTGCCGGCGGCTGTCGATTCAAAGACCGGACGAGTGCACACATCTTACAGCCAAACCGGCGCGGTGACTGGACGCTTATCCTCCTCGAACCCGAATCTGCAAAATATCCCGATCCGCACGGAAGAAGGCCGCCGCGTACGAAACGGATTCATCGCGGCCAAAGGGAACGTTTTGCTCTCGGTGGATTATTCGCAGATCGAGCTTCGTATCGTGGCGCACATGGCACAGGACGAAGGAATGTTGGCAGCGTTTCGCGCGGGACAAGATATTCATGCCACCACGGCCGCTGCAATCTATAACGTGCCGCTCGAACAAGTGACGAAGGAAATGCGCCGTCATGCCAAAGCCATCAACTTTGGATTGATCTATGGCATGTCCGCCTTTGGCTTGACGCGTTCCACGGAACTCACGCTTGCCGAAGCGGATGAATTCGTCAAAATGTATTTCACGCAATTCCCCGGCATCAAAAAATACCTGGATGGCATCCGCAAACAAGCTGCCAGAGATGGCTATGTGGAAACGTTACTTGGCCGCCGCCGTTATTTCCCGGCGCTGCAAAGCAAGCTCAACATGGCAATGAAAAACCGTGAAGAGCGCGAAGCCATCAATGCGCCCAGTCAAGGTACGGCCGGGGATATCCTGAAGATCGCCATGATTCAGCTTCCACTCGCCTTGCAACGGGCAAAGCTCCGCGCCCAAATGCTGCTGCAAGTGCACGATGAGTTGGTGCTGGAAGTTCCCAAAGAGGAATTGGAGAAAACTGTCCGGCTGGTGCAGGAGGTAATGGGATCCGCTTACAAACTGGATATTCCACTTTTAACGGAGGCCCGCTCCGGTCCGAAT